>NZ_JBIRQF010000003.1:692556-880228 GCF_044333065.1 Streptomyces sp. NPDC021115 | reverse complement strand
GGCCCGGCCAGGCTGTTCAGCACGACATCCACACCACGGCCACCCGTGGCCTCCCGAACAACGCGCTCGAAGTCCAGATCACGCGAAGAAGCCCGGTGCGCTTGATCAATACCCATGGCTTCGAGAGCCGGGTGCTTGCCAGGCGAAGCCGTCGCGTAGATCTCCGCACCCAGATGGCGAGCGATCTGCACCGCCGCCATCCCCACACCACCCGTCGCGGCATGGATCAGCACCGACTCCCCCGCCCGCAGCCCACCCAGCTCGACCAGTCCGTACCAGGCGGTCAGGAACACCACCGGCGCCGCGGCCGCCTGCTGGAAACTCCAGCCGTGGGGAACGGGGACGACCGTACGTGCGTCCGTGACCGTCAGGGGGCCGAAGGCGCCCTCGAACAACCCCATCACCCGGTCGCCCACCGCAAGGCCCGTCACTTCCGGACCGGTCTCCACGACCACGCCGGCGCCCTCACTGCCCGCGAACACGGCGTCGCCCGGATACATCCCCAACACGATCAACGCATCGCGGAAGTTGACGCCCGCCGCGTGGACCGAGATGCGTACCTGACCGGCGTGCAGCGGCTGCAGCACCTCCGGGCACGGCACGGCCTGCACACTCTCCACGGTCGCGGTGCCGACGGCCCCGAGTCGCCACGCTGATTCCCCCACCGGGGGCACCAGGCCCCTGTCGATGGCCCGCACCAGCCGGGGCACCAGCACCTCTCGGCCACGCAGCGCCACCTGTGACTCGTCCGACTTCACCGCTTGCAGTGCGGCGTTCAGCACACTGCCGTGATCGGCCACCGGTGTGTTCGGTTCCTGGTCCAGCAGTAGGAACCGGCCCGGATTCTCGGCCTGCGCGCTGCGCACCAGGCCCCAGAGCGCGGCACCCGGCACGTCCACGGTCTCGGTGTCATCGGCGGATACGGCTCCTCGCGTCACCACCGCCAGCCGGGATTCGGTCAGCCGTGGTTCGGCCAGCCAGCCCTGGAGCAGCTTCAGGACCCTCTCCGCCGACGCCAGCCCATCGGCCGCCATGGCACCGACATCGGCCGATGCTTCGGTGGCGGGCTGATAGGCCAGGGCGACCGCAGGCGCCGCTGTGCCACCGTCCAGCGCGGCGATGAGTGAGTCGAGATCCGGGGTGGCTTCGCTGCCCAGCACCGCCCAACTCGTGTCATCGACGCTAATATCGCGCGCGAGGGGCAAGGGAGTCCAGTCCATGGCGAACAGGCCGTTCGCGCGGGGGACTTGGGCACTCCGCAGTTGGTCTTCGCTCGCCGGGCGCAGCACGACCGTGTCGGTGCTCAGCACCGGGGCGCCCACCGCATCGGCCACCGTCACGCGCATGGTTCGCTCGCTCTCGCCGCCGCCCTCCCGAGGCGACAGCCGAACTCGTACGCTGGTCGCGCCTTGGGCCCGAAGCGACACCCCGTTCCAGGTGAACGGCAGCCACACCCGGCCATCAGCCGACTCGGTGTCCGTCGTGTTCTGGCCGGTCAGCAGGATGGGGTGCAGCGCCGCATCGAGCAGCGCCGGGTGGATGCCGAACCCGGTGTGCTCGCCCGCGGCCTCCGGCAACACCACCTCGGCCAGTAGATCCACCCCGTGGCGCCACACCGCGCGCAGCCCCCGGAAGGCCGGGCCGTACGCATATCCCGAGGCCGCGACCTGTGCGTAGAAGTCCTCCAGCGCCACGGGTTGAGCACCTGCCGGGGGCCATACGCCACCCAGTCCCTCCAACCGGCCCTCGCCCTCCGGGGCCGGGCTCAGCACCCCCTCCGCGTGGCACACCCACCCGGCCGTGGAGTCGGTGTCCCCCTCGGGGCGGGAGTACATGTGCACGTCGCGCCGCCCGTCGGCCCCGGGCGGTCCGACCACGATCTGTAGACGAAGGCCGCCCGCTTCCGGCAGCACCAGCGGGACCTGGAGCGCCAGTTCCTCCACACCACCGGCGCCGACCTCGTCGGCGGCTCGCAGCGCCCACTCCACCAGCGCCGCACCGGGAACCAGCGCCGCGCCCGCCACCACATGCTCGCCGAGCCACGCATGGGTACGCGCCGAAAGCCGCCCCGTCAGCAGTCGGCCTCCGCCGTGCGCCAGCTCCACGGCGGCGCTCAGCAGCGGATGCCCGGCGGGGACGAGCCCGAGGTCCGTGGGGTCGGCGCCCCGGTCGGTGAGACCGTCCAGCCAGTACCGCTCGTGCTGGAAGGCGTACGTCGGCAGATCCACCGTGCGGGGAGTGGGATCGGCTGGGAACAGGGTCGTCCAGTCCACGGGGATGCCCGCGTTGAAGGCTTGGGCGAGGGACCGTACGAACTGATCCTGACCACCATGGTCGCGGCGCAGCGTCGGCACGGTCACCGCCTCGACGCTCGCCCGCTCGAACGTCTCCTCCATACCGATGCTTAGCACGGGATGGGTGCTGGCCTCGATGAACGCCCGGTGCCCATCGAGCAGCAACGCCTCGATCGCGTCGGCGAAGCGTACGCGCTCCCGCAGATTGGCCACCCAGTACGCGGTGTCCAGCCCAGTGGAGTCGATGCGGCGACCATGCACCGTGGAGTAGAAGGCGGTGTCCGTACCGGAGATGTCGATCGGGCGAATGCCCTCCAGCAGATGGGTCAGCTCATCATGGATCTCATCGACCTGCGGGCCGTGCGAGGCGTAGTCCACATCGATCAACCGCGCGCGATCGCCGCTCTCCCGGCATGCGGCCACCACCGCCGCCACCTGCTCCGGCGGACCCGACACCACCGTAGAAGACGGACCGTTGACCGCCGCCACACCCACCCCAGCGGCCTGGTCACCAAGCCGGGCCAGCAGCCGATCAGCCCCCTCCTGCCCCACACCGAGCGACGCCATCGCCCCACCACCGGCCAGCTTGCGCAACGCCCGACTCCGCAGCGCCACCACCTTCGCACCGTCCTCCAACGACAGCGCCCCCGCCACCACGGCCGCGGCGATCTCCCCCTGGCTATGACCCACCACCGCCGCAGGCTGCACACCATGCTCAGCCCACACCGCCGCCAACGACACCATCACCGCCCACAACACCGGCTGCACCACATCCACCCGGCCCAGATCACCCACACGCAACACGTCCCTGAGCGACCAATCCACATACGGCGACAGGGCCCGCTCACACTCCGCCACCCGCGCCGCAAACACCGACGACACATCCAGCAACCCCGCACCCATCCCCACCCACTGAGACCCCTGACCCGGAAACACCAACACCGGACCCACACCACCCGCCAGCACCGGAACACCCGAACACACCACACCCGGATGCGACTGCCCCGCCGCCAACGCCTCCACCGCCGCAACCAACTCAACCCGGCCCTCACCCACCACCACCGCACGATGCTCAAACACCGACCGCGACCTCACCAACGACCAGCCCACATCCACCGGCACCAACCCCGGCACCTCAGCCAGGCGCCCCAACAACGCACCCGCCTGCCCCCGCAAGGCATCCTCGCTCCGCCCCGATAGCACCCACGGCACCACGCCACCACGCTCGGACACCGGCGCCACCTCCGGCTCGTCCGGCGCCTGCTCCACGATCACATGCGCATTCGTGCCGGAGACCCCGAACGAGGACACCGCCGCCCGGCGGGGCCGGTCCAGTTCGGGCCAGGCGGTCGGCTCGGTCAGCAGCCGCACTCCGCTGCCTTCCCACTCCACGTGCGGGGTCGGCTCGTCCAGGTGCAGATTGGCGGGCAGGACCGCCTGCCGCAGGGCCGTGACCATCTTGATGACGCCCGCCACTCCGGCGGCCGCGTGGGTGTGCCCGATGTGGGACTTCAGGGAGCCCAGCAGCAGTGGCCGGTCGGCGGGCCGGTCCTGGCCGTACGCGGCGATCAGCGCGTCCGCCTCGATCGGGTCGCCCAGCTTCGTACCGGTGCCGTGGGCCTCCACCGCGTCCACATCGCCCGGTGACAGCTGGGCTGCGGCCAGCGCCTGGCCGATGACGCGTTCCTGGGCGACGTCGTTCGGCGCGGTCAGGCCGTTCGAGGCGCCGTCCTGGTTGATCGCCGAGCCTCGGATCACCGCCAGCACCCGATGGCCGTTGCGCAGCGCGTCCGACAACCGCTCCAGCACCACCAGGCCGACGCCCTCGGAGAAGCCGGTGCCGTCCGCGGTGGCCGCGAAGGACTTGCAGCGGCCGTCCGGGGCCAGCGCCCGCTGCCGGGAGAACTCGGTGAACATGAAGGGGGTTGCGAGCGAGGTGACGCCGCCGCCGAGCGCCAGGGTGCATTCACCCTGGCGTAACGCCTGGCAGGCGAGGTGGATGGCCACGAGCGAGCCGGAACACGCGGTGTCCACCGTCACCGCCGGTCCCTCAAGGCCGAACGTGTAGGCCACCCGGCCCGAGACGATGCTCGTGAGTGTGCCGGTGGTGGCGTAGCCCTCGAAGCCCTCAGGAATGCGCGGGGCCCGTGCCAGGTAGTCCTGACTGGACACGCCCGTGTAGACGCCGGTTCGGGTGCCTTTCAAATGGGCCGGGTCGATTCCGGCCCGCTCCAGCGCCTCCCAGGCGATTTCCAGCACCAGCCGCTGTTGCGGGTCCATCGCCAGTGCCTCCCTCGGGCTGATCCCGAAGAACGCGGCGTCGAATTGGTCGGCCTCGACGAATCCGCCCTGGCGGGTGCAACTGGTGCCGTAATGCCCGGGGTCGGGGTGGTAGAGGTTGTCGAGATCCCAGCCGCGGTCCGTGGGGAAATCCCCGATCGCGTCCACGCCCGCGCTGAGCAGGTCCCACAGTTCCTCGGGGGAGGTGACCCCGCCCGGGAAGCGGCAGGCCATACCCACCACGGCCACCGGCTCCTGGGCGCGCTCCTCCGCCGCCCGCAGACGCTGCCGCGTATCGTGCAGATCAGCGGAGACCCGCTTGAGGTATTCGACCAGCTTCTCTTCATTCGCCACTGGGGGTCACCCGGCCTTCAGCGATCGTCGCGCCCGGTACATTCAGGACACACCAAGCTCGTTCTCAATAAAGTCAAGAACCTGATCCGCGGACGCGGACTCCAGCCTTTCCGCGACATTCATCGCATCCGCCGACTTCTGCGTCGGGACCTTGCCTTCGGGGGAAAGACGCCGTACCAGGTCGCACGCGATGCCCTCCGGGGTCGGATATCTGAAGATGAGGGCCGCGGGCAGGCGCAATCCCGTGGCCGACGCGAGGCGGTCACGCAGTTCGACGGCGGTGAGGGACTCGAAGCCCAGTTCCTTGAAGCTGGCCTCGGCGTGTACCGCCTCGGGGTCGGTGTGGCCCAGCACCGTGGCGGCGTGCTGGCGGACCAGCTGGAGCACCGCCCGCTGCCGTTCGGCCGCCGAGAGCCCCCTCAGCCGTGCGGTCCAGTCGGCCGACCGCGCACCGGCCGTGGCGGCCGCGGAGCGCCGCCGCCCAGTGCCCCGTACGCCGTTGCCCGGCACCGGCACGGTGCCTTCGGCCGCGCCATGGCTGTCCGGGGGCCGCAGTTGCTCGGGGGCGGCCGAGCGCATCACCAGCGCGTCGATGGTGAGCACCGGTGCGCCCGCGGCATCGGACACGGCCACCCGCATGGCTCGCTCGCCGTCCGCGCCCTGCCGCTGCGGGGACAGCCGGACACGTACGGTGGTGGCGTCGGCCGCCCAGAGCGCCACTCCGCTCATCGTAAACGGCAGCCACAGATCCCGGTCCCGCTCCTCGTCGGTCGGCGCCAGGGCCGGTTGCAGCACCGCGTCCAGCAGGGCCGGGTGGATGCCGTACCCGCCCGGCTCCCCGGCGGCCTCCGGCAGCTCCACCTCTGCCAGTACGTCCGCGCCGTCACGCCACATCGCGCGCACGCCCTGGAAGGCCGGGCCGTAGGCGTAGCCCGAGGCGGCGAGCCGTTCGTACAGCCCGTCCGTCGCCACCGGCCGCGCACCGGGCGGTGGCCATGCCCCGGGTGCGGCCCTCTGCTCATCCGGTGCGGACAGGCGCAGTACGCCCTCGGCGTGGCAGGTCCACGCCGTAGGCGTGCTGCCGCCCTCGGGGCGAGCATAAACGTGTACGTCACACCGCCCGTCGTCGGCGGGGGCGCCGACCGCCACCTGTACCCGGAGGCCACCGGTGGCGGGCAGCGCCAACGGGGCCCGGAACGCCAGCTCTTCGAGCTCCCCGCAACCGGCCTCGTCGCCCGCCCGCAGCGCCCATTCCACCAGCGTGGCGCCCGGCACCAGCGCCACGCCGCACACCACGTGCTCGCCCAGCCAGGGGTGGGTCTGCGGTGAGATGCGCCCGGTCAGCATCAGGCCGCTGCCGTCGGCGAGTTCCACGGCTGCGCCCAGCAGGGGGTGTTCGGCGGAGGTGAGGCCGAGGCCGGCGGGGTCGCCGCCGCGCGAGGTGGCGGCGTCCAGCCAGTACCGTTCGCGCTGGAACGCATAGGTGGGCAGGCCAACCGTACGAAGCGGCGGGTCGGCCGGGAACAAGGCGGTCCAGTCGACCTCGACCCCGGCGATGAACGCCTGCCCCAGCGCGCGCATCAGCTGCGCCCGGCCGCCGTGGTCACGCCGCAGCGTCGGTACGGCGACGGCGTCGGCATCCGTCTCCTCGAAACACTCCCGCATCCCCATGGTCAGCACTGGATGGGTGCTGGCCTCGATGAACACGCGGTGGCCATCGGCCAGGAGCGCGTCGACTGCGTCCGCGAACCGCACCTGCTCCCGCAGGTTGCGCACCCAGTAGCCGGTGTCGAGGTCGGCGGGCCGGGCCCGGCCGCCGGTCACCGTCGAGTAGAACGCCACACCGGTGTCCTCGGCCGTGGTCGGACGGATGCCATCCAGCAGCTGGGTCAGCTCGTGTGCGATCTCGTCGACCTGGGGGCTGTGGGAGGCGTAGTCCACCTCGATCAGCCGTGCCCGCTCCTCCCGCTCCTGGCACGCGGCCACCACGGCGGCCACTTGCTCGGGTGGTCCGGACACCACCGTGGAGCCGGGTCCGTTGACGACTGCCACCACCACCGCCGCGGCCCGGTCGCCCAACTCGGTCAGCAGCTCGGCCGCCGCCTCCCGGCCCAGTCCCAGCGAGGCCATGGCGCCGCCACCGGCCAGTCGGCACAGCGCCCGGCTGCGCAGGGCCACCACCTTCGCCGCGTCCTCCAACGACAGCGCCCCCGCCACCACGGCCGCCGCGATCTCGCCCTGGCTGTGGCCCACCACGGCGGCCGGGCGCACCCCGTGCTCCGCCCACACCGCGGCCAAGGACACCATCACGGCCCACAGCACGGGCTGCACCACATCCACCCGGCGCAGATCACCCACACGCAGGACATCGGTCAGCGACCAGTCCACATGCGGCGCAAGCGCCCGTTCGCATGCGGCCACCCGGGCCGCGAACACCGGTGACGTGTCGAGGAGTTCGGCGCCCATCCCCTGCCACTGCGTTCCCTGCCCCGGGAACACCAGCACCGGGCCGGGGCCGCCCGCCGCCGCGGCTCCGGGAGGCACCGCACCGGGGCCCACGAGCCCCGGGTGGCCGTCACCGGCCGCCAGCGCTCGGGCCGCCGCCGTCAGCGCCTCGCGGTCCTCGCCGACCAGCACCGCCCGATGGGCGAACACCGACCGTGTGGTGACCAGCGACCAGCCCACCTCCGCGGCGGACGCGTCGGGTTCGGTGGCCAGGGCGGCGGTCAGCGCACGGACCTGTCCGCGCAGGGCCTCCGCGCCACGTGCCGACAGCACCCAGGGCGTGGGCCCGTCCCTCCGCGGGGTCGCGGGCGCGGTGTCCCGCGGTGCGAGGGGCTGTTCCAGGATGAGATGGGCGTTGGTGCCGCTGATGCCGAAGGAGGACACGCCCGCACGGCGGGGATGTGCGTCGTCCGGCCACGCGACCGGTTCGGTGAGGAGGCGTACGGTGCCGCTGTCCCAGTCGACGTGCGGGCTCGGCTTGTCGATGTGCAAGGTGGCGGGCAGCTGCCCGTGCCGCATGGCCATCACCATCTTGATGACGCCCGCGACCCCCGCCGCCGCCTGGGTGTGGCCGATGTTCGACTTCATGGATCCGAGCCACAGGGGGCGGTTCGCGGGCCGCTGCTGTCCGTACGTGGCGAGCAGGGCCTGCGCCTCGATCGGGTCGCCCAGCGTGGTGCCCGTGCCGTGTGCCTCCACCGCGTCCACCTCGGGCGGGGTCAGCCGGGCGGCGGTCAGGGCCTGGCGGACGACGCGCTGCTGCGACGGCCCGTTCGGCGCGGTCAGTCCGTTGGACGCACCGTCCTGGTTCACCGCCGAGCCTCGGATCAGTGCCAGCACCGGGTGGCCGTCGCGCCGCGCGTCCGACAGCCGCTCCAGCAGCACCAGTCCGGCGCCCTCGCCCCAGCCCGTACCGTCCGCGGCCGCCGCGAAGGGCTTGCACCGGCCGTCGGGGGCCAGGCCGCGCTGGCGGGAGAAGCCGGTGAACATGCCCGGGGCGGCCATCACCGCCACGCCGCCCGCCAGCGCCATCCGGCACTCCCGCTGCCGTAGCGCCTGGGCCGCCAGATGCAGCGCCACCAGCGACGACGAACATGCGGTGTCCACCGTCACCGCGGGCCCCTCCAGGCCGAAGGCGAAGGCGATCCGTCCGGACGCCACGCTGGGCGTGCTGCCGGTGAGCAGATGGCCGTCGAGCCCCTTCGGCGCCTGGTGCAGCCGTGGGCCGTAGTCCTGGGGCGTCACCCCGACGAACACACCGGTCGCGCTGCCGTGGAGCGCGGCGGGGCGGATGCCCGCGCGCTCGAACGCCTCCCACGCGGTCTCCAGCAGCAGCCGCTGCTGCGGGTCGGTGGCCAGCGCCTCGCGCGGGCTGATGCCGAAGAACTCCGCGTCGAAGTGTGCGGCGTCGTAGAGGAATCCGCCCTCGCGGGCATAGCTGGTGCCGGGGCGGTCCGGGTCCGGGTCGAACAGCCCCGCCAGGTCCCAGCCGCGGTCCTCGGGGAACGCGCCGATCGCGTCCACTCCCTCGGTGAGCAGCCGCCACAGCGCTTCCGGTGTGTCGGCGCCCCCGGGGTAGCGGCAGCTCATGGCCACCACCGCGATCGGGTCGTCGTCGGTGGCCGGCGGCGGGGCCGACGGGGTGGCAGGCGTGCTCGTCGGCGCGTCCGGGGTGTGGTCGACGCGGGTACCCAGATGGGTGGCGACGGCCAGCGGCGTGGGGTGGTCGAAGGTGAGCGTGGCGAGCAGGGGCAGCCCGGTGGCCTCGCTCAGCCGCTCACTCAGCTCGGTGGCCGCGAGGGAGTCGAAGCCGAGCTCCTTGAAGCTGAGGGCCGGGTCGATGGCGCCCGGGCCGGGGTGCCCGAGGACGACGGCCGCGGTGCCGCGCACCACCTCCAGCAGGGCCCGGTCGCGCTCCTCGCCGGTCAGCTCCGCGAGCCGTCCGGTCAGCGGCGCCGCGTCAGCCGTGGTGTCCGTGGCAGCCACAGTGTCCGTGGCCGCCGGCGAGGACTCCGCCCCCGGCCAGTAGCGCTGCCGCTGGAAGGCGTACGTCGGCAGGCTCACCACCCGGGAGCGGGGACCGCCGAAGGCCCGTTCCCAGTCGAGGGCGGCGCCGCGTACGTGTGCCTCGGCCATGGCGGTGGCGAAGGTACGCACCTCCGGCCGGTCGCGTCGCAGAGCGGCCACGGCCAGGGGGCGTGGCCGGTCGAGGCCCTCGTCGGCCGCGGGGCGCTCGGCGAGGCATTCGCGGGCCATGGCGGTCAGCTGGGCATCCGGCCCGAGTTCGAGGTAGGTGGTGACGCCCGTCGCGTCGAGGGTGTGGATGCCGGAGGCGAAGCGCACCGTGTCGCGGGCGTGGCGGGCCCAGTGGTCCGGGGAGGCGAGCTGTTCGGCGGTGGCGACGCGGCCGGTCACCGTGGAGACGACGGGAATGGCCGGTGCCGTGACGGTCAAGTCGGCTGCCACAGAGCGCAGTTCATCGAGCATCGGGTCCATGTGCGGGGAGTGGAAGGCGTGGCTCACCTTCAGCAGACGCGCCTTGCGGCCGCGCTCCCGCCAGACGGCGGTGATGTCCCGGACGCTGTCCCGGTCCCCGGAGACCACGACGGAGGAGGGTCCGTTGACGGCGGCGATACCGATCCGGTCCTCCCGCCCGGCCAGCAGTTCGGTGGCTTCGCTTACGGTGGCCTGCCAGGCGGCCATCGCCCCGTCCGCCGTGATCGTCTGCATGAGCCGGCCACGGGCGGCCACCAGGGCGCAGGCGTCGGGGAGGGAGAGCGCTCCGGCCACGTGTGCCGCGGCGATCTCGCCGACCGAGTGTCCCATCAGATGGTCGGGCTTCAGCCCCCAGGAGGCCACGAGCCGGTACAGGGCGACCTCGATGGCGAACAGGGCGGGCTGGGTGTACGACGTGCGGTCCAGCAGCGCCGCGTGTGGTGTGCCGGGTTCGGCGAACATGACGTCGCACAGGGGCAGTTCGAGGTGCGGTGCCAGGGTGTCGCAGACCTCGTCCAGGACGTCGGCGAAGACGGGGTGCGCGGCGTACAGTTCGCGGCCCATGCCGGGGCGCTGGCTGCCCTGGCCGCTGAAGAGCAGCGCGAGCCCTCCTCCGGCCGCCCGGCCCCGGACGAGCCCGGCGCTCTGTGCGCCCTGCGCGAGCGCGTCGAGCCCGCGCACCAGCTCATCGGGGTGGTGGCCGTCACCGAGGAGCACGGCGCGGAGAGGGAAGGCGGTCCGGGTGGTGGCCAGCGCGTATCCGAGGTCCGCGAGGTCGGTCCCGGGGTGGGCGGCGAGGTGGTCGCGCAGCCGTGCGGCCTGGGCGCGCAGCGCGGCGGGCGTCCGGGCGGCCAGTGGCCACAGGACGACGGGCGGGGGCGGGGGCGCGGTGGCCGTCACGGGAGCGGGCGGTTCGGCGAGCACCAGATGGCAGTTGGTGCCGCCCATGCCGAAGGAGCTTACTCCGGCGAGCAGCGGCCGGTCCGGGCGTGGCCACGCGGTGAGCTCGTCCTGCACGCGCAGCCCGAGGTCGGCGAGCGGGATGCGCGGGTTGGGGGTGGTGTAGTGGAGGCTGGGCGGGAGTTGCCGGTGGGCGATGCCGAGGGCGCATTTGAGCAGTCCGACGATGCCCGCGGCGCCCTCCAGATGGCCGACGTTGGTCTTGGCTGAGCCGACCAGCAGGGGGTTGTCCGGCGTACGGGCGCTACCGAGGGCGGCGCCGAGCGCGGCGGCCTCGACGGGGTCGCCGACGGGTGTTCCGGTGCCGTGGAGTTCGACGTACTGGACGTCGCCGGGCGAGGTTCCGGCGCGCTGGTGGGCGAGCCGCACCACGGCTTCCTGTGCCGCCGGGCCAGGGGTGGTCAGTCCGTCGGTGGCGCCATCGTTGTTGAGGGCGCTGCCGCGGATCACGCAGTACACCGGGTCGCCGTCGCGCAGCGCCGCGGCGAGGGGCTTGAGCACGACGGCGCCACCGCCCTCGCCGCGCACGAAACCGTTGGCGCGGGCGTCGAAGGTGTGGCAGCGGCCATCCGGGGAGAGTCCGCCGAACTGGGCCGCGGCGGCCTCCATGCTCTCCTCGGTGAGGATGAGGTTGACGCCGCCGGCCAGCGCCAGGGTGCACTCGTGGCGGCGCAGGCTCTCGCAGGCGGTGTGGACGGCCACCAGGGACGAGGACTGTGCGGTGTCGAGGGTGAGACTGGGGCCGCGCAGCCCGTAGGCGTGGGAGATCCGGTTGGCGATGATGCTGCGGTGGACGCCGGTCATGGCGTGCCGGGTGCTCGCGAGGGGCCGGTGGCGGCGCAGTACGGCCGTGTACTCGTCCCAGATCGCGCCGACGAACACGCCGGTGGGGGTGTCCTTCAGCGTTTCGGGGCGGATTCCGGCGTCCTCGAAGGCCTCCCAGCCGAGTTCGAGCATCAGCCGCTGCTGGGGGTCCATGGCCACCGCCTCGCGTGGCGGGATGCCGAAGAACTCGGCGTCGAACGTGTCGACCCGGCCTAGGAATCCGCCGTACCAGCCGGTGGCCGAAGCTCCCGGATCGGCCGTAGCAGCCGAAGCGGCCGGATCGGTGGCATCGGCCGGGGAGCCTGACTGGCGGCGGTCGGCGGGCATCGCGGTGATGGCGTGGCGGCCCTGCCGCAGCAGTTGCCAGAAGGCCGACGGGCTGGGCGCGGCGGGTAGTCGGCAGGCCATGCCCACGACGGCGACGGGCTCCGCGGGCTGGGGTGGCCGGGTGGGCGGGGCGCTAGCCATCACACCACGTACGGCGCTCGGAAGAGTCAGGGATGTCATGGGTCATGGGCGGCACTCCCGCTCCGGATTGATGATCGGTGCGAGCACGTGGCCCATCGTGGTGCGCGGTTCTAAAGGCAGACCAAATGCCTGCGGCCGGTGACTTTAGAGACGCGTTACCGGAACCCCGGACCATCGCTGAACGGGTGAGCCCTGGTGGCCACTCGACGGCTGATGAGAGCGCCGAGCCCACAGGAGGAGTGCCATGACATCCCCATCACCCGCGCCGCCGGGCGGCCAGGTGTCGGACTACTACAGTTCGCTCGGTCCGCTGCTGCGAATGGCGTGGGACGACAACTTCCACTTCGGCTACTGGGACGGCCCGTCCGACACCAGCTCGGTCCAGGAGGCGACGGACCGCTTCACCGATCTGCTCATCGAGCGGCTGCGGGTGGGGCCGGGAGACCGGGTGCTGGATGTGGGCTGCGGTATCGGCAAGCCCGCGCTGCGGGTGGCGTCCACGACCGGGGCCGGTGTTCTGGGAATCACCATCAGCGCGCTTCAGGTCGAGCAGGCGACCGAAGCGGCGCTCGCCGGGCAACTGTCCGGTCGGGTGTCGTTCCAATACGCCGATGCCATGAACATGCCTTTCGGGGCAGCGTCCTTCGACGCCGTCCTCGCATTTGAGTCCATCAATCACATGCACCGGCCCACGGCGCTGCGCGAGATGGCGCGGGTGCTGGCGCCCGGCGGCCGGGTGGTACTGACGGATGTGACCGCGCCGGACGACGGCTGTCGGCCGGAGAACGATCCCGAGGTGGTCACCTCGCTGACCCGGCTGACGGACTGGCCCGGGCTGATCGACGACGCCGGGCTGGTGCTGGACGAGCTGACGGACGTCACGGAGCACACCAAGGACACCGCGAACCGCATGATCGACGGCATTCTGAAATGCCGCCGGGAGTTCGAGGAGCGGCACGGGGTCAGCGTTCAGGAGGTGCTCGACGCCGCCAAGTCGGCGCTTCCCACGGTGCCCAGTGCGGGGTGCGCGATCGTGGTGGCCCACAAGCTTTGACCAAGGATTTCGGGGCCGGTTTCCACGGGGCGACCGACCTCAGAAGCCCCGCAATTATCCACCCCTCATCAACGAAACCGAGAAGAAGCGGATTTCGGCATGGCGCGCTTGAACCCGCCTACTCAAACAGCGTATTGTCATTCGCTGACCGCGCTGCTCGAGGCCGACGATATCCGGAGCCTGATCTTCCACACGGTATCGAATTTGCGCGGCATTTCGCGAGGGGCGCCTCTAGTGGTTTTGTATCCGAATTCTAGGTGGGGTGGGTAGTCATAGGACTCGCTTAGGACTGAAGGGCACCTGCCATGTGCGGTGAACTGCGGACATGCGGTTTCTGAATCACCGGCAGGTCCGTGATAAAGAGGGGTGAGTAATGGCAGTCGCGAACGACGTGAGTAAGCGGAACCGGCAGCACTGTCCGTCCCCGTGCGGCGATGAACAGCCGGTCCACTTCCCACAGGCGGGCGGCTTGGCGGTGCACATGCGACGCGGGTCCGCACATTCGTTCGTCTCCAGTAGACAGGTACCACCCCCGGGCGGACACGAGAACACGCGAAATCTCGCGGGGATTTACGGCAACGGCGCCGACTGTCCCATGACCGCACGCATCGGCGACTCGGACGGGGCAAGCAGTGCGATATGAGATCATGGGGCCCCTCCGCGTGGTCGAGGAGGGGCGGAAATTATCCATCAGGGCGCGGAAGATCGAAGTCCTGCTGACCGTCCTCCTGGTCCGCGCGGATCAGGTGGTCCCGATCGACCAGCTCATCACGGAGATCTGGGGGCAGGACCCGCCGCGCCGGGCGATCGCGGGCCTCCATGTGTACGTCTCCCAGATTCGCAAGTTTCTGCGCCGGCCCTATCAGAGCGAAAGCCCGGTTCTCACCCGGCCCCCGGGATACGTCCTGCGCCTGGGATGCGACGATCTCGACTTCCACTGTTTCGAACGACTGGTGGGCGAGGGGCGGGATCAGCTAAGGGAGCGGCGCTACCAGCAGGCCACGGCCAGCTTCGAAAGCGCGCTCGACCTCTGGCGCGATCCGCTGCTGGACGATGTGTGCCACGGGCCGATTCTCGAGGGTTTTCAGACCTGGTTGAAGGAAGCCCGTCTGGAATGTGTCGAGATGCTGACGGATTCGCGTCTGATGCTCGGCCGCCATCGTGAGCTGGTGAGTGATCTGTACCAGCTGACCACGGAGCATCCGCTACGGGAGGCACTGCACCGTCAGCTGATGCTGGCCCTCTACCGCTGCGGCCGCAGGGCGGACGCCCTGCATGTGTATCAGGCGGCGCGGAAAACGCTCAACGAGGAGCTCGGGCTCGAACCGTGCCGGGCCCTTCAGGACATGCAGCGAGCCATCCTCACCTCGGATGACCGGCTCGAACTACAGGTTCCCGCGTAAAGAGGCGAACAGGTGACGGAACAGAGCACATATTTTCCCGACGGCAGCCCGATCGAGGTCATCCTCGAAGGAGGGCCGGACGATCTTCCTCGGGCGCATCGGACCGGTCGGTCGTCCCTAGCCACACGGAAGCTCAAAATCCAGCACCGCAACGGATACGAGCATTTCGAACTCGTCGACGGCAATCTCGTCCCGGCGGTCTTTCGCTGGATCATGCGCACCAAAATCGCCGAGTAGCCGCCGGCTCGGAAATCTCCGTCGAGGGGGCGTCGGACCGCTTGTCCATCGGTCCGGCGCCCCCTCGGCGGGACAGGATTCATAGGTTCAGGAGGATCGCGTGCTCACTCCACGACGGCGAGGGGCCGCGGTCGTCGCGGCCGCGATGTCGATGTCCCTCGCCGCTCTCGCCACCGGGCCCGCCGCGGCCCGGCCCGCCGCGGGTCCCTCGGTCACCGTGGCCCAGGGCCGGACCCAGCCGGTGTTCTCCTATCGGGACGCCGTCCGGGAACACGTCATGGTCCAGACCCGCGTCGACAGCGACGGCGACGGCGCCAAGGACCGCGTGGCCGTGGACATCGTCCGGCCCCTGGAGACCGAACGGGGCCCCAAGGTCCCGGTCATCATGCTTGCCAGCCCGTACAACGACACTGTCGGCCGGGGCTTCGAGGCGGAGCGGAAGACGTACGCCGCCGATGGCTCCCCCGCCAAGCTCCCCCTGTTCTACGACAATTACTTCGTCCCCCGCGGCTACGCCGTCGTCGATGTCGATGTGACCGGCACCGGCAGGTCCGATGGCTGTCCGACCATCGGCGGCACGGCCGATGTCGCCGCCGCCACCTCGGCGATCGACTGGCTGGGCGGCCGGGCCACCGCCTATCGGTCCGATGGCAGCGAGGTGAAGGCCACCTGGTCGAGCGGCAAGACCGGAATGATCGGCCACTCCTACGAGGGCACACTGGCGAACGCCGTGGCGGGGACCGGGATGGAGGGTCTGGAGACCATCGTCCCGATCTCCGGCATCAGCTCCTGGTACGAGTTCGCCCGGACGAACGGCGCCAAGCACTGGAACCGGTTCGGCCCCTGGCTGGCCGGTTCGCTGGACTCCGATCCGCCCGAGAAGTGCCAGGCGGTGCGCGACCGGCTGGCCGTCGGCGAGGACGACGCCACCGGCAACTACAACGCCTACTGGAAGGAGCGCGACTATCTCGCTCCGCCCGCTCCCCAGGTGAGCAAGGTGCGGGCGAGTGTCTTCGCCGTCCACGACCTCAGCGACTACAACGTGCGCATCGACCAGCTCGCCGACTGGTGGGCCCCGCTGGCCGAGCGCGGCGTACCGCGCAAGCTGTGGCTCGGCCGGTACGGCCACACCGACCCGTTCGACTGGCCCGGGCGGCGCGCCCGCTGGGTGGACACCGTGCACCGGTGGTTCGACCACTGGCTGTACGGCATCCGGAACGGCATCATGGACGAGCCCCGGGTCGACCTTCAGACCGGTCCGGGCGCCTGGACCACCCAGGCCGACTGGCCCGCCCGTACCTCTCCGGCGCCGCTGCACCCGAAGCCCGACGGCTCGCTGGCGCTCCGTCCCGCCACCGGAGACGGCACCGCAAACGCCACCGGGTCCTTCATCGACCTCAAGCTGAACGAGGCGGACCTCACCGCCGACCCGGCCACCACCCGGCCCGGCAGGCTCGCGTACCTCACCCCGCCGCTGCGCTCCGGCGCACGGATCTCGGGCACCCCCGCCGTGGACCTCAGGGTCACGCTCGACAGGCCGACGTCGAACCTCACCGCGCTGCTGGTGGACTACGGCGAGGGCGAACGGATCGACTGGGCGCGCAACGATCCGCTGAACGGCATCCACGACGGGCTGCGCGGGCTGGCCGAGGAGTCCTGCCACGGTGAGAGCACCGCCACGGACGACGCGTGCTACAAGAAGACGGCCGATGTGACGGTGCGCGCCCCCTCCGAGGTGATCGCCCGTGGCTGGATGGACGCACAGAACCGGCACTCGCTGACCACTCCCGAGCCACTGACCCCGGGGGCGTCCTACCGCATCGCCTGGCAGACGCTGCCGAACGACTACCAGCTCGAGCCCGGCCACCGGCTCGGGCTCGTCCTCGCGGGCACCGATGCCGACTTCCTCTACTTCGAGGACCCGACCGGGGCGAAGGTGACCGTCGATCTGGCCGCCAGCCGCGTCACCGTGCCGCTGGCCGCACGGCGTGGATGAGGTGAGCATCCCCCTCGCATACTCCTGATCCGATGGGCTGCCCCGAACGAGGGGCCCATCGGGTGCTTCCGGTCTGCCGTTCCGGTGAAACTCGACACCGCTCCGCTGGGTGATCTTCTGTCGTGCATATAAATACGACAAACCACCCATTTGCCCCTCGTGAGTGCGGAGTGAATCGTGTTCCCTCACCGACGTCGAACGGCGATATTCGTGGCCGCCCTGCTCGCCGCCGCCACCGCGTGCGGCAGTGGCGGCGGTCCCGCCACCGGCCACGCCGAGCAGAAGCCCTCCGAGTCAGCCCGCGCGGCACACGCCGTGTCCCAGAAGAAGTTCACCCTGGTGGCCACCGGCGATCTCCTCGCCCATGCCTCCGTCATCCGCCAGGCGCGCGCGGACTCGGGCGGCGAGGGCTACGACTTCCATCGCATGCTGGTCGGCGCCGCGCCCGTGGTCGCCCGGGCCGACCTGGCGATCTGCCACATGGAGACGGTGTACGGGGCGGCCGGCGGGCCGTTCACCGGATATCCCACGTTCAAGACCCCGCCGCAGATCGCCGGTGCGATCAAGGAACTCGGCTACGACTCCTGTTCCACGGCCTCCAATCACACGCTGGACGCCGGGACGGAGGGCGTGACCCGCACCCTCGACGCCCTGGACAAGGCCGGTGTCCGGCACACCGGGTCGGCCCGGTCCGCCCGTGAGAGCACCACCCCGGCCGTCATGGAGGCCGGTGGCGCCAAGGTGGCCCAGCTCGCCTACGCGTACGGCACCAACGGCATCCCGGTGCCCGAGGGGAAGCCCTGGCTCGTCAACCTCATCGACGCCGACCGCATCATCAAGGACGCCAGGGCCGCCCGCCGCGCCGGGGCCGATGTGGTCGTGGTGTCCGTGCACTGGGGCACCGAATGGCAGCAGGCGCCGGACAAGCTCCAGCTGTCCCTCGCCAAGAAGCTCACCGCGTCCAAGACCCACGGCCGCCGCGACATCGACCTCATCATCGGCACCCACGCCCATGTCCCGCAGGCGTACGAGAAGGTCAACGGCACCTGGGTGGTCTACGGCATGGGTGACCAAGTGGCGGGCGTGATGCCGGACGAGCGCGGGCAGATGGGCTCGGCGGCCCGCTTCACGTTCACCCCGCCCACCGCCCAGGGCAAGTCGTGGCAGGTGGAGAAGGCGGAGTTCATCCCGCACGCCGTGGACAACGACCCGATCGCCGTGGTCAACCTGCCCCGGGCGCTGGAGAAGAGCCCCGGCAACAGCCACTACACCCACGCCCTGTCCACCATCCAGGAAGCGGTCCTCAGCCGGGGCGCCAAGAAGGACGGTCTGACCATGGGCCGCTGACCGCAGGCCCGGCGGTCAGGTGGCCGCGGGCTCCTGCTCGATGTGGAACGCCAACGCGTCGTTCTCCACGTCGACTTCGACGGGGCTGTGCGGCCGCAACTCGCCGCCCAGCAGCATCCGGGAGAGCGGGTTGTCGACCTCACGCTGGATCGTACGGCGCAGCGGGCGGGCGCCGTACTCCGGCTGATGGCCGTGGCGGGCAAGCCAGTCGACCGCGGCTGCGGTGAAGTCGATGGGAATGTCCTGGGCGCGCATCCGGCGGCGGGTCTCCTCCAGCAGCACATCGGTGATCTGGCGCAGCTGTTCGTCGGCGAGGCGGCGGAAGATGACGATCTCGTCGATGCGGTTGAGGAATTCGGGCCGGAAGTGTTCGCGCAGCGGGCGCAGCACCCGGTCGCGGCGGGACGCCTCGTCGGCCTCGGCGTCGCCGCCGCCGAAGCCGAGGACGGAGCCGCGGCCGGTGATGGCCTCGGAGCCGAGGTTGCTGGTCATGACGATGACGGTGTTCTTGAAGTCGATGGTGCGGCCCTGGGCGTCGGTCAGTCTGCCGTCGTCGAGCACCTGGAGCAGGATGTTGAACACGTCCGCGTGGGCCTTTTCCACCTCGTCCATGAGCAGCAGTGCGTACGGCTGGCGGCGCACTGCCTCGGTCAGCTGTCCGGCCTCCTCGTGGCCGACGTAGCCGGGTGGCGCGCCGACGAGGCGGCTGACGGTGTGCTTCTCCTGGTATTCGCTCATGTCGAGCCGGATCATGCGGTCCTCGCTGCCGAAGAGCGCCTCGGCGAGGGCGCGGGCGAGTTCGGTCTTGCCGACGCCGGTGGGGCCGAGGAAGAGGAAGCTGCCGCTGGGGCGGTGGGGGTCGGCGAGTCCGGCCCGGGAGCGCAGCACGGCGTCGGCGACGGCGGCGACGGCCTCCTCCTGGCCGATGACCCGCTTGTGGAGGTGTTCTTCGAGGCCGAGCAGCCGCTCGCGCTCCTCCTGGGTGAGGCTGCTGACGGGGATGCCGGTCTGCCGGGAGACGATGTCGGCGATGTCCTCGACGGTGACCTCGGAGACCCGGGAGCCCTGGAACTGGGTGCCGGAGCCCTCGGTGATGCGGGCGCCGAGTTCGGCGATGCGGTCGCGCAGTGCGGTGGCGCGCTCGTAACTCTCGGAGGCGACGGCCTGGTCCTTGTCGCGGGTCAGCTGGTCGACCTCGCGCTCCAGGGCGCGCAGATCGGTGCCGCGGGCGCTGGAGCGCAGCCGTACCCGGGCCCCGGCCTGGTCCATCAGGTCGATGGCCTTGTCCGGGAGGAAGCGGTCGGTGAGGTAGCGGTCGGCGAGTTCGACGGCGGCGAACAGCGCCTCGTCGGTGTAGCGGACCTGGTGGTGTGCCTCGTGGCGGTCGCGGAGCCCGTGCAGGATGGAGACGGCGGCCGCGGGGGTGGGCTCGGGGACCATGATGGGCTGGAAGCGGCGGGCGAGGGCGGCGTCCTTCTCGATGTACTGGCGGTACTCCTGGAGTGTGCTGGCGCCGATGACATGCAGTTCGCCGCGGGCGAGGGCGGGCTTGAGCAGATTGCTGGCGTCCATCGTGCCGCCCTCGGAGCCGCCGCCCGCGCCGACGACGGTGTGCAGTTCGTCGATGAAGATGATGAGTTCGTCGGAGTGGACGCGGATCTCGTCGATGATGGCGGTGAGGCGCTGCTCGAAGTCGCCGCGGTAGCGGGTCCCGGCCACGACGCCCGCGAAGTCGAGCTGGATGACACGGCGGCCGAGCAGGATGTCCGGCACATCGGCGTCGGCGATGCGCTGGGCGAGCCCTTCCACGACGGCGGTCTTGCCGACGCCCGCCTCGCCGATCAGGACGGGGTTGTTCTTGCCGCGCCGGGCCAGCACCTCGATGCTCTGCTCGATCTCCTCGTCGCGGCCGATCACCGGGTCGATGCGGCCCTCCCGGGCCAGGTCGGTCAGGTCGCGGCCGTACCGGTCGAGGGTGGGGGTACCGCGGCGGTCCGCCACGGGCCGCTGGTCGGGGCCCGGGCCCGGGGCGGCACGGCCGGCCGGGGGCGTGCTGCGGGGTTCGAAGTGTGCGGCGTGGAGCATCTGCCCGGCGGTGGAGTCCCGGTTGGCGGCGAGGGCGATCAGTACGTGTTCGGGGCCGATGTACGAGGAGCCGCGGGCCCGGGCGATCTCGTGGGCGTCGAGCAGCGCCCGCTTGACGGCGGGCGTGACGGCGACCGAGCCGCGTGGCGGGCCGTCCCCGGCCTGCCGGTCGATGTCGGCGGCGAGCCGGTCGGGGTCGGCCCCGGCGCGGGACACCATGGTGCGCGTGGGTTCGGCGGTGAGCGCCGCGCGCAGCAGGTGTTCGGTGTCGAGGTCGGTGCTGCCGTGCTCGGCGGCGTACGACGCGGCGGAGGAGACGAGGTGGCGTGCGGTCTCGCTCATGAGCCGGCCGAAGTCGACATGGCGATCGGACCGCTGCCCGCCGGGCCCGGTTCCGAGGAAGCGTGCGAGGAAGTCGCCTAGTGGGTCTGGCCCGAAGTCCTCAGGGCCATCGTTCCCGCTGCCCATATCACCACTTTAGCGGTGGTTCGCGCGGCGGTCAGCTTTCCGGGTGACGGCGTTCGAGGACGACCAGGGCGGCGTCGTCGCCCTGGTGCCCGCCGATGTGGGCGAGCAGGTCACGGCGCAGATGGTCGACGAACCTCCGGGGTCCCTCGCCGTCCCAGGTGTGGAGCCGCTCGGTGAGCGGGTAGAAGGTTCCGTCGGCGTCACGCGCCTCGATCACACCGTCGGTGTACAGGAGCAGCAGATCGCCCGGTTCGAACGGGTAGTCCTCGACCTGGTAGCGGCCTGCCGCCAGGTGGCCGAGGCCCAGGGGCAGCGCGGGGGCGCGCCCTTCGAGGGATTTGATGGTGGAGTCGCGCAGCAGGAACGGCGGCGGGTGCCCGCAGTTGACCACCCGTACCACCGGCTGGTCGTCGGGGATCTCCAGCACGGCGGCGGTGACGAACGACTCCCCCGCGCCCGGTGCCCGGTCGGTGGGTTCGGTGCGCTCCGCGGACAGGGCGGCGTCCAGGTGTGCGACGAGTTCGGGCAGCGGTACGGGCCAGTGGGCGATGGCGCGGAAGGCGCCGAGCACCAGTGAGGCGTCCGCGACGGCGGTGAGGCCGCTGCCGCGCACATCGCCGATGATCAGGCGGGTGCCGTTCGAGGTGCGGGCCGCCGCGTACAGGTCGCCGCCTATCTCGGCGCCCGGCTCGGCGGCGAGGTACACGGAGGCGATGCGCAGCGGGCCGACGCGGTCGGGCAGCGGGCGCAGCAGGACCTTCTGCGCCACGTCGGCCACCGCCCGGACCCGGCTCAGCTCGCGGGCGTGCCGGTCGAGCACGGCGCGGAACAGCACGATGAGGGCGGAGACCGAGATCAGGGTGAAGAGCTCGGCCATGCGGTTGGACGCGGTGAGCCGGTCCTGCCCGGCGTTGATCCCGATCTGGGCGCCCACGGCCACCAGTCCGATACCGCCGGTGAGCAGCGGTCCGGCGAAGGACGCGGTCATGGCGGGGGCGGCGATGAGCAGAGGGCTGAGGCGGACACTCGCCGGGCTGAACACATCGCCGAGCACGATCAGGACGATGAGTGCCAGGGGGATCGCGACCAGGGCCCGTCTCCCCTGTTGCCCTGGCCGGCCGAGTTCCGGGGCACCCTGCCGAATATCCACATCTACTACTTACGCCTCCCCCGGCCTCCTGCGCCACCCCCGTTTCGTCACAGCCCGCCGGGTCAGCGGATGCCGAACCGGCGGCGGGCCATCACCACGGCGGCCAGGCTGACGGCGGCGAGAGCGGCCAGATACCAGGTGACGGCGAGCTTGTCGCCGGTGAGGTCGACGAGCCAGACGATCACGACGGGGGTGGTGCCGCCGAACAACATCACACCGATGTTGTAGCTGAGCGACATCCCGGTGGCGCGGCTGGAGCGCGGAAACAGGTCGGAGAGCAGGGCGGGCAGCGCCCCGAAGTATCCGGCCTTCAGCAGGCCGATCAGGAACATCACGCTGAGCATCACTCCGAATCCGGGGTGTGCCACCAGGAAGGCGAACACGGGGCGGATCAGCAGCAGGATCAGCACGGCGGAGACGGCCATGACGCGGATCCGCCCGACCTTGTCGGAGAGGTGGCCGACCAGGGGTGTCACGACGGTGAGGACGGCGCCGGTGACCATGGTGGCGGCGAATCCGGTGGAGGCGGGCAGGTCGAGTTCCTTGACGGCGAACACCGGCATGTACGTGATCAGGTAGGTGATCGCGGTGGAGACGGCGAGGGCGGCGACGGCCAGCAGGAGGCGCCCCTTGTGGTGGCGCAGCACCTCCGCCACCGGGCCGTGCTCGGCCGCGGTGTCCTCGGCGTCGGCGAAGGCCGGGGCCTCGTCCACGAAAGCCCGGATGGCGTAGCCGACGGGCCCGATGAGCAGGCCGAAGAAGAACGGCACCCGCCAGCCCCAGGACTCCAGCTGCCCGGTGGTCAGCGTGCTGGAGAGCACGGTGCCGAAGGTGGCGGCCAGCAGGGTGCTGATGCCCTGGCTGGCGAACTGCCAGCTGGACATGAAGCCGCGCATCCGGGGCGCGTGCTCGACCAGGAACGCGGTGGCGCTGCCGAATTCGCCGCCCGCCGAGAAGCCCTGGATGAGCCGGGCCAGCAGGATGCCGAGCGGTGCGGTCAGGCCGATGGCCGCGTATGTGGGCATGACCGCGATGAGCAGGGTGCCGAGCATCATCAGCTTGATCGACAGCATCAGCGCGGCCTTGCGGCCGACCCGGTCCGCGTACCGGCCGAGGACGACGGCGCCGAGCGGGCGCACCAGGTAAGAGATGCCGAAGGTGCCGAACGCCAGCAGCAGCGAGACGGTGTCGTCGGCGGACGGGAAGAACAGCTTGGCGATGGTGGCGGCGAAGAATCCGTAGATCGCCACGTCGAACCATTCGAGGGCGTTGCCGACCGATGCGGCGATGATGACGCGATGCGGCTTGACCGGGGTGCCGGGACCGGTGGGGCCTGTCGCCTCGGAGGCTGCGGTGGTGCCGGTGTTCGTCGCGTCCAAGGCGGGCTCCAGGGGGTTGCGCGGGTCCGTGTGGGGTCAGGCGTGTGGTGTCGGGCCCGGGGTGCTGTCCCCGAGGTCCCAGAACAGGCCCGCCATGATCTGGAGCGCTTCGCGGGCGAGCGGCGCGAGCAGATGCTCGTCGGGCGCGTGCTGGGCGCAGGCGGGGTAGGAGTGCGGCACCCATACGGTGCACAGGCCCAGCTCGTCGGCGAAGGCGTCGTTGGGGATGGTGCCGCCGAGGTTGGGCAGGATGGCGGGCGGTGCGCCGGTGGTGTGCTCCACCGAACCGGCGGCCCAGCGCACCCAGGGGTGGTCGGGGTCGGTGCGGGTGGCGGGCATGGCGCGGCCGACCTCGACGTCGACCATGGGGTAGCCGTGCTGGTCGAGGTGGTCGCGCAGGGCCTTGCCGAGGTCGGCCACGTCGGTGCCGACCACGAACCGCAGCTGGCAGTGGGCGACGGCGGCCCCGGGGATGGCGCCCACGGGGGTGTCCGGGTTTCCGGCGCCGAGGGAGAGCACCTCGAAGGTGTTCCAGCCGACGAGCCGCTCGGCCGGGGTCAGGCCGGGCTCGCCCCAGTCCTCGTCGGTGTCGGGGTCCTCGGCGCCGCCGCCGACCGGGAGGTCGGCCAGCGCGCGCCGCACGGCGTCCGGGATGGCGGGCGGCAGCAGCGCGGGGACCAGGATGCGGCCGCGGCCGTCCACGATGGTGGCCAGCGCGCCCGCGAGGACGGTGGCGGGGTTGCGCAGCAGCCCGCCCCAGTTGCCGGAGTGGTGGGCGCGCTCACGCAGGTTCACCCGCAGGGTGAGCTGGGCGGCGCCGCGCGAGCCGAGGAACAGCGTCGGGCGCTCCGCCCGGACGCGGGGTCCGTCGGAGGCGATCAGCAGATCGGCGGCGAGGTCGTCGCGCAGCTCGGCGCAGAGGGCGCGCAGCCCAGGGGAGCCGCACTCCTCACCGGTTTCGATGAGCACCTTGAGGTTGAAGCCCAATCGGCCGCCGCGGGCGCGCAGCACGTGTTCCAGGGCCGCCAGGTTGACGGTGTGCTGCCCCTTGTTGTCGGCGGCGCCGCGTCCGTACCAGCGCTCGCCCTCCACCACCAGGCGCCAGGGGTGGAGGCCGGTGCGCCACCGGTCCGCCTCGGCGGGGACGACGTCGGCGTGGCCGTAGGTGAGGACGGTCGGCAGGCCCTCGTCCTCGTGGCGTTCGGCCACCAGGAAGGGGCCGTATCCGGGGGCCGGGTTGTCCACGATGCGGGCGGTGGCGCCCAGGCGTTCGACGGCCGGGACGATTTCCTCTTCGAGATACGTGTGCAATGAGCGGAGCGACGCCGGATCACCGCTCTCGGTGGGGAGTGCGACCCGTCGTGACACATCCGCGAGAAAGGCGCCTGAGTCGAAGTAGTCGCAGGCATGCTGGATTGCTGCGGAACGCGTCACCGAGGGCCTTCCTGGTCACTGGATCGCCCTACGGGAAAATGAATTCCAGCAGGGCTCGGATATGAAGCCGGTATGACGACGACAGGTTAGTGAGCCGTCTTCGGGCGCACAATTACCGGTCCGAGAAGGCAGCCTTGCCCGCGCGGCAATGCGGCCCCGGCCTCGCGGCGAGGCGGCCCCTGACCGCGGCGGTGGGCGGCCGGGCGGGTAGGGTCACCGGCCATGCATCTGTCCGGGACCTCGCTGCGCTACTTCCTGGAGGTCGCGCACACCGGTTCCATCAGCCAGGCGTCGGCGCGGCTGCATGTGGCGGCCTCCGCCATCAGCCGCCGGATCGCCCGGCTGGAACACGACATCGGGGTTCCGCTGTTCGAGCGGCAGCCCCGGGGCATGGTGCTCAGCGAGGCCGGTGAGCTGCTCGCCGCGTACGCCCGGCGCAGCCGTCTGGAGTCCGAGCAGATCGTCGCCGACCTGCGCGGTCTCGGCGGCCCTTACCGCAGCACCATCCGGCTGGCGGGCTCCGAGGGCTTCGGGCGGGACGTGCTGCCGGAGGCGGTCGTCACGTTCCGCGAGAGCCATCCCGGGGTGCGGTTCCGGCTGCGCGTGACCTCGCCGTCGGGCGCGACCCAGGAGGTACGGGACGGAACCGCCGATCTCGCCCTCACCTATTCGCTGGGGCCCGAAGAGGGCATCAGGGTGGAGTACGCGCAAACACATCCGATCCACGCCCTGATGCCGGCCGGTCATCCGCTGGCGGAACGGGCGGAGATTTCGCTCGCCGATCTGCTGCCGTATCCGCTGGCGCTCATGGAACAGGGCACGACGGTGCGGCAGCTCTTCGATATCTGCGTCGCCGCGGAAGGTCTGGAATTCGAGCCCGCCTTCATCAGTAATTACTCCGGGGCGCTGGACGGATTCGTCCGCAGACACGGTGGTGTCACCCTGGCCGGATATCTGACCTACCGGGACAGACTGGACGCCGACGGGCTGGCCGCGGTGCCGCTGGTCAATCCCGAGCTGTCGCGGCGCAGCGTCCAGATCCAGTCCATGGCCCGCCGCACCCTGCCCGCGGCGGTCTCCGCCTTCCTCGACCATCTGATCGGGCTCCTGGACACGGCGTGATGTCACACTCCGGGCCGCCGCGGCGTCTGGTGTTCGCGAGAGACGCGCACACGAGACGCGAGAGGATCGGGCCATGGCCGAGCTGGCGGAGTTCGAGGAGCAGCGGGGTCGGCTGTGGGCCGTCGCGTATCGCATCACCGGGTCGGTCGCCGACGCCGATGACGCCGTGCAGGAGACCTGGCTGCGCTGGCAGGCGCTGCCCGGGGACGAGGTGGCCGACCCGCGCGCGTATCTGACCACGGTGGTCAGCCGGATCTGCTACGACCTGCTGGGCTCCGCCCGCGCCCGCCGCGAGGCTTACGTCGGGCCGTGGCTGCCGGAGCCGGTGGTGGCGGGCGACGGCCCGGAGGACCGGGTGACGCTGGACGAGTCGGTGGGCTTCGCCCTGCTCACGGTGTTGGAGCGGCTCACCCCGGCGGAGCGGACCGCGTTCATCCTGCACGATGTGTTCTCGGTGCCGTTCCCCGAGATCGCCGAGGTCGTGGGCCGGTCCCCCGAGGCGGTGCGGCAGCTGGCCTCGCGCGCCCGCAAACGGGTGCGGGCCGAGGCGCCGCGCCGCTCCGTGGACCGCGGCGAACACCGGCGCGCGGTGGACGCCTTCCTGGCGGCGGTGATGGGCGGCGATCTGGACGGGCTGCTGAAGGTGCTCGACCCGGAGGTGGTGTGGCGCTCGGACGGCGGCGGGAAGGCCGTGGCCTCCCGGGTGCCGATCCTCGGGAACGAACAGGTGGCCCGCTTCGCCCGGCGACTCGCCCGTGGCCTGGGCCGGGAGGAGATGTCCATCCTGCGGCGGGAGGTCAACGGCGCCCCCGGGCTGGTCTTCGTGGACGCGGCGGGCGAACGGACCGTGGTGTTCGCGTTCACCGTGCACGACGAGCGGATCACCGCGATCGACGTCGTCGTCAACCCCGACAAGCTCCGCCACCTCGACCTCCCGAGCCTGTGACCGGCGTCACCGTCACACCCGGGCGGGCCGTGGCGTCCCTTGGGTGAACACCACTTGAGGAGGCCACCGACATGGAGAAGCAACAGGTTCTGGTGCTCGGCGCGGGCTACGGCGGGCTGCTGGCCGCGCTGCGCCTGGCCCCGCACGCCCACGTCATGCTCGTCGACCCGAGCGACCGCTTCACCGAGCGGGTCCGGCTGCACGAACGGGCCGCCGGGCGGCCCGAGGTGACACATCCCCTGACCGCGCTGCTGCGGGGCACCGGCATCACCCACGTCGCCGCCCGCGCCACCCGCATCGACCCCGCCGCCCGCCGGGTGGACACCGACGACAGCCGCCGCCTTCCGTACGACCGCCTGGTGTACGCGCTCGGCAGCCGCACCCCGGATGCCGGCGAAGCCGCCTTCACTCCGGAGACGGCGGCCGAACTGCACAAGCGGCTGCTGGACGGTCCTGGTGAACTCGCCGTCGTCGGCGGCGGGCTCACCGGCATCGAGCTGGCCGCCGAACTCGCCGAGAGCCACCGCGACTGGCGGGTGCGGCTGCTCACCACGGGCGAGATCGGCGGCGGTCTTTCCGCCAGGGGCCGCGCCCATGTCGTCAAGGCCCTCGGCGCGCTGGGGGTACGGATCGAGGAGGGCCACCGCGTGGCGCGCCCCGAGGACATCGACGCCGACACGGTCGTGTGGGCCGCCTCGATGAGGGCGAACACCGGGCTCGCCGAGGACGCCGGGCTCGCCCTCGACGCCGCCGGGCGCATCCGGGTGCACACCGATCTGCGCTCGGTGTCCCACCCCGGGATCTACGCCGTCGGGGACGCGGCCGCGGTGACCTCACCGCTCGCCGGACCGCTGCGGATGGCCTGCGCCACCGCCCTGCCGGCCGGCTCGCACGCCGCCTCCGCGATCATCGCGGAGGCGCGGGGACGGCAGCCGAAGCCGCTGGCCTTCCGCTATGTGCTCCAGTGCGTGAGCCTGGGCCGCCGGGACGGGCTGGTGCAGTTCGTACGCGCCGATGACACCCCGCGGAACCTGGTCCTGCGGGGCGCCGCGGCCGCCCGCGTGAAGGAGCAGGTGGTGCGCTCGACCGTGCGCCTGCTACGGCTGGCGGCCCGCCGCCCGGACGCGGTCGGCCGCGTCCCGGGCATGGGCTGAGGCCATCAGAACGGGTAGTGGGCCTGCTGGGTGGCCAGGGTGATCCAGCGGGTGTCGGTGAACGCCTCGATGCCCCAGCGGCCGCCGAAGCGCCCGTACCCCGACTGCTTGATGCCACCGAACGGGGCCTGCGGTTCGTCCGCCACCGACTGGTCGTTGATGTGCACGATGCCGGTCCGGATACGGCGGGCGACCCGCAGCCCGTGGGTGCCGTTCTCGGTGATGATGCCGCAGGTCAGTCCGTGGTCGGTGGCGTTGGCCAGGGCGATGGCCTCCTCGTCCTCGGCGAAGGTGGCGACCACGCACACCGGGCCGAACGCCTCGGCCTGGTAGAGCTCCATGTCCTCGGTGACCCCGCTCAGTACCGTGGCCGGGTGGACCGAGCCCTCGGGGGCGCCGCCGCCGGTGAGCACGGTCGCGCCCTTGGCCACCGCGTCCCGCACCAGCGCCGCCACCCGCTGCGCGGCCTCGGGGCGCACCAGCGGGCCGACCACGGTCGACGGATCGGCGGGGTCGCCACAGGGCAGGGCGGCGACCTTGGCGGCGAACTTCGCGCTGAACTCCTCGGCGAGGCTTTCGTGGACGAGGATGCGGTCGCCCGACATGCAGATCTGGCCGGAGTTCATGAAGACGCCGAAGGCGGCGGCGTCCACGGCGTAGTCCACATCGGCGTCGTCCAGCACGATGATGGCGTTCTTGCCGCCCAGCTCCAGGACGGCGGGCTTGAGATGGCGCGCGGCGTGGGCGCCGATGACGCGGCCGACGCCGGTGGATCCGGTGAAGTTCACCATCCGCACCCGCTCGTCGGCGACCAGGGCCTCGGCCACCTCGGCCGCGTCCTCGGGGGCGTTGGTGACCACGTTGAGCACACCGTCGGGCAGCCCGGCGTCGCGCAGGACGTCGGCGACGAAGAGCCCGCAGGCGAGCGGCGCGTCCTCGCTCGGCTTCATCACCACGGTGTTGCCCGCCGCGAGCGGGGCCGCGACCGAGCGGACGCCGAGGATGACCGGCGCGTTCCACGGGGCGAAAGCGGCGACGACGCCCATGGGTTCCCGCACCGCGAGCCCCAGCGCGCCCGCCTCCTGGGCGCTGAGCACATCGCCGCGCGGCGCGGTGATGGCGGCGGCGGCCTCGCGCAGGATGTTGGCGGCCAGCGCCACGTTGAAGTGGGCCCAGGGCGCGGTGCCGCCCGCCTCGTGCCGCATGAGCTCCGCGGCCTGCTCGGCACGGGACTCCAGCAGGTCCGCCGCGGTGAGGAAGATCTTGCGGCGGGCGAACGGGGCCGTCGCCGCCCAGTCCGGGAACGCCGCGTCGGCCGCCGCCACCGCGCGCGCCACGTCCTCGGGGCCACCGGCCGCCACGGTGGCGTACACCTCGCCGGTGTACGGGTCTACGTCGTCGGCGGTGCGGCCCGAGGCGGCCGGAGTGTCCTTGCCGCCGATCAGCAGGTCGCGGGTGATGGTCATTCCGGTGTCCTTCGCAGTCGCGTACCGAACAGCCCGTGCGCGTAGTGAACTTGGGTTCACTGTCACGTGTGCGCGCCAGTCTCCGTCGCCGTTTCGAGTTGTGTCAATCGAGAGCTGTGTCAAGCGGCTTGGCCGACCGCCGCGCCCGCCGTCCCGGCCACCGCACTCCCCCGGCCGAGGTGACCGCCACCACGCCCAGCAGGGCGAGCGCGGCGGCGGGGGTGAGCACGGCCCAGGGCGCGCGTTCGGCGTAGGGGTGGTTCTCGGCGAGGAGGCGGCCCCATTCGGGGGACGGTGGCTGGGCGCCGAGGCCGAGGAAGCCGAGGGAGGCCAGGGCCAGCGCCACGGCGGGCAGCCGCAGCAGCGCGTGGCGTGTGACGGGCGGCAGCACGGCGGGCAGCAGATGGCGGCGGAAGAGATGGCGGCGGCCCGCGCCGAGGGCGCGCGTGGCGGCGAGGTGGGTGGCGGCGCGCTCCTGGTGCAGCAGGGCCGCGGTGTGCGCGGCCAGCGGCGCCCAGGCGACGGCGGCGACGGCGAGCGCGGGCGTGTGGGGACCGGCCCCGGCCGTGCCCGCGACCAGCAGCCCGGCGAGCACGGGCGGTACGGCGTTGGCGGCTTCGACCAGCCCGCCCGCCAGCCGGGGCACCATGCCCAGCAGCAGCCCCACGGCCAGGGCGCAGGCGCTCACCGCGAGGGCGAGGGCCAGGGTGGTGAGCGCGCCGTGTCCCACCCGGGCCAGCAGATCGCGGCCGAGCGCGTCCGTACCGAACGGGTGCTGCCATGACGGGCCGTCGAGGCGGGCGGTGGTGTCCAGGGCCAGCGGGTCGCGGAGCGCGCCGATGGCGACGACGGCCAGCAGGACGGCCCCGTACAGCAGGGGCAGCGCGCGGGCGGGCGGCGCGGACGGCCGGTGGAGGGCGGGCAGTTCGCCGTCGCGCAGCGCCGGGCCGAGCAGCAGCCGGGCGCCGAGCCGGGCGAGGCCACCGGCGGCGGTGGCGAACACGATGAGCACGAGGGTTCCGGTCTGGAGGACCGGCAGGTCCTGGGCGAGGGCGGCCTGGAGGGTGAGGCGGCCGAGCCCGGGGATGTCGAAGACCTGCTCGACGGCGACCGCGCCACCGGTGAAGCCGACCACGAACAGGCCCAGGTTGGGCAGCACTCCGGGGACGGCCCGGCGCAGCGCCTGCCGGGCGATGCGCCTGGCGGGGATGCCGCGCGCGGCGGCGGCCCGCACCCAGGGCTCCGCGAACGCGCCGGGCAGGACGTCGTCCAGGATGCGGCCGAGCGCCGCGCCGACGGGCAGGCCGAGCGCGAGCGCGGGCAGCGGCAGCCACGGCCATCCGTACCAGCCGACGGCGGGCAGCCAGCCGAGCCGCACCCCGACCGCGGCGGCCAGCACGGTGGCGATCAGGAACTCCGGCAGCGCGGCGAGGAGCGCGCCGCCGCTTCCCGCGCCGCGCGGCAGTGGCCTGCGCAGCGCACCGTGCCACAGGGTGCGCCCGCACACCGCGCCGGCGGTGGCCACCGCGGCCGCCAGCGCCCCGGCCATCAGCAGCAGCGAGCAGCCGAGGGCCTGGGCCACCATGGGGGCCACGGCGGTGCCGGAGAGCCAGGACGTGCCCGCGTCGCCGTGGGCCAGCCCGCCGAGCCAGTGGCCGAGGAGGTGCAACGGGCCGGAATCCAGGTCAAGTTCGCGGCGGATGGCCTCCAGCACCTCGGGGGTGGGATCGCGGTCGGCCGCGCGCGCCTTGAGCACGGTGCGGGCGGGGTCGGTGCGGGACAGCCAGGGCAGCAGGCCGATGCCGCACAGCAGCACCAGGGCGAGCGCGGCGCGCCACAGCGCGCTCAGCGCGGTGGCGCGTCCGCCGGGGCCGGTGGCCGCGGTGCGGCGTATGCCGGTCACCGGTGCGTACCGGGGCCGATGAGGGTGCGCTCGTACGGGTCGAGCTCCACGCCCCGTACGGAGGTGCCGACGCCGTGGATGATGCGCTGGTGCACCAGGGGTACGACGGCGTCGGTGCGGAGGATGGCGGTCTGGGCGTCGAGCGAGGCGCGGTGCCGCTCGTCGGTGTCGGCGCGGGAGTCGGCCTTCGCGACGGCCCGCTCCACGGCCTTGTCGCACAGCCCGGCCAGGTTGTAGCTGCCGTGGCAGGTGAAGTCGCTGGCGAGGTAGGACACGGGGTCGCCGGTGTCGAGCATGGTGTTGCGCGCGGCGACGACGGCGTCGAACTTGCCCGCGAGCGCGTCGCTCTCCAGCCGGGAGTACTCCCGGACCTCCAGCTTCACCGTGAACCCGGCCTTCTCCAGCTGCTGTTGCACCACTTGGGCGGCCTCGGGCAGCTCGGGCCGGTTGTCGTAGGTGCCGAGGGTGAGCGTGGTGTCCTTGACGCCCGCGGCGGCGGGGCGTCCCGTGGGCGCGGGGCGGGTGCCCGTGGCCCAGGAGAGGGCTGGGCCGAACACGCCCCGGCCGGGGTCGGCGTGGCCCTCGTACACACCCCGCGCGAACACCCCTGGCCGGATGGCCTCGCGGGCGGCGGCGCGCACCTTCGGGTCGGCGAAAGGACCGGAGCGGGTGTTGAGGAAGAGGCCGGTGGTACGGACGGTGGGCACTTCCTTGACGGTGGGCTTGTCGAGGGTGGCGGCCTGGGAGACCGGGACGGCCTCGGCGATGTCCGCCTCACCGGTGCGCAGGGCGTTGGTGCGGGCCGTGCCGTCGGCGATGAAGCGGACGTCGATGCCGGAGGCGTGGGCGAGGCCGCCCCAGTAGTCGTCGAAGCGGTTCAGCGTGGCCCGGGTGGCACCGGCTGACCGGCCGAGTTCGAAGGGTCCGGTGGCGGTGCCCGCCGGGTCGGGGGCGGCCTTCGTGTCGTACGCCTTCGGGGACAGGATGGCCAGGCTCGGGCTGGAGAGCGTGAGCGGCAGCGCGGGGTACTCGGCCCCGGTGGTGAGCCGCACCCGCCGCTTCCCCGCGGGCTCGGCGGTGAGTTCGACGCCGGAGAGCGCGGCGGGCACCGGGTCGGCGTGCGCCGCCCGGTTCAGGGCGCCCGCGACGGCCTTCGGGGTGACGGCGGTGCCGTCCTGGAACCGGGCCTCGCGCAGGGTGAACAGCCAGCCGCGGCGGCCGTCCCGGGCCCAGGACTCGGCGAGCGCGGGCGACGCGGAGCCGTTGCCGTCCAGCCGGGTCAGCCCCTCGGTGACGCCGAGTCGGCTGAGCAGGGTGGCGTCGGCGCCGTAGGGGGAGAAGCGCTCGGCGGGCGGGAAGGCCATCGCGACCCGCAACCGGCCGCCGCCACCCACGCCGGAGCCGGAGCCGCCCGTCGCGTCGTACGCCGTGCCGTCCGGGGAGGCGAAGCAGCCTGCGAGCAGCGGGGTGAGCAGCAGGGCGGCAGCCGTCCGACGGCGGACAGGGGGCATGGGTCAGGTTCTCCAGAGGCGCGCGGAGCGAGCGGGAAGCCCGAGACTACATGATAATCATTTCCATCAACCTGACGGGGTCAGACCATCGGGACCTCGAAGTGCACGACCCGGCTCTCCCCCGGCTCCTCCCGCTCGTCGCACACGGCCTTCCCCAGCGACCGCCAGAACGGCTCGGCGCCGGGCACGCCCGGGTCGGTGTGCAGATACACGGCGCGGTATCCGCCGTCGGCCGCGGCGAAGTCGAGCAGCGCGACCACCAGTCGGCGGGCCAGCCCCCGGCGGCGGTGCTCGGGCCGTACGTACACCCGGCGCAGCTGGGCGGTCTCCCCCGATGGATACCGCTCCGCCAGCCACGCCGGGTTGGGCGGATGGGCCGGACCCCGGGAGTCGAGGGCCGCGGTCCCGGCGACCGCCCCGTCCCGCTCGTCCACCGCGACCAGCAGGGTGTGCCGCGGCGAACCCAGATAGGCGGCGCCGGGGTCGATGATGTCGGCGTGCCAGCGCGGCACGTAGCCCGTCCCGAAGTCGCGGTAGACGGTGTCGAGCATCACGCCGCGGGCGGCGTCGAGGTCGTCGGCTGTCGCGGTCCTGATGCTGTATTCACGCACCTGCGCATCGTACGCAACAAGCCCCCGGTGCGATCAACCGGCCGTCCCACCGGGCTCGGCGACCACCGGTTCGTCGGCGAGGTACGGCGGCGCGGGCTCGTACTGGATGTAGCGGCGTACGGCGCGGGCGTGGTCCACGCCGTGGAGGCGGCCGACGAGCCACAGCGCCATGTCGATCCCGGCCGAGACGCCCTGACTGGTGACCAGGGAGCCGTCCACCACGTACCGCGCGTCGCGCACCACCGTGATGTCGCCGCGCGCCTCCAGCGTGTCCTCGAAGAGATGGTGGGTGGCGACCCTGCGGCCGCGCGCCGGGCCCGCCTCGTGCAGGAGCAGCGCCCCGGTGCAGACGCTTGTGGTCCAGGTGGCGGCGGCGGAGGTGCGGCGGATCCAGTCGGTGACCGCCGGGTTGGACACCTCGCGGCGGGTGCCGTTGCCGCCCGGCACCAGCAGGACGTCCAGCGGCGGATGGTCCTCCAGAGTGTGGTCCGGCAGCACCCGCATGCCCTTGTTGCAGCGGACGGCGCCGGACTGTTCCGCGATGAGCACGGCGGTGTCGGCGTGGTCGCGCAGCATCGAAGAGACGGTGAACACCTCCCAGGGTCCGGTGAAGTCGAGTTCCTCGGCTCCCTCGAAGACCAGCAGCCCGTACGTCGTCATGTGTGCTCCTCGGTGGATCGGAATCGGTCCCGGTAGTCGGACGGCGCGACGCCGACATGCCGGTGGAACGCGCGGCGCAGGGTCTCGGCGGTGCCGAAGCCGTAGCGCCGGGCGATGGTCTCGACGGGGTCGTCGCCCCCGGCGAGCGCGCGCTGCGCCGCCTCCACCCGCACCCGCTCCACATAGGCCGCGGGCGGGGTGCCGAGTTCGGCAGTGAATCTGCGCTGGAGGTGGCGCGGGCTCAGCCCGGCGCACGCGGCCAGCTCGGCGATGCCGTGCCGGGCACCGGGGTCGGCGTGGATCGCGGACACCACGGCACGGAGGGAGTCGGTGGCGGGCTGCGCCGACCACAGCCCCACGCCGAACTGGGACTGGCCGCCGGGGCGGCGCAGGAACAGCACCAGCTCGCGGGCGACGGAGTGCGCCACCTCCCGCCCCAGATCCGCCTCGACCAGGGCGAGGGCGAGATCCATCCCGGCCGTCACCCCGGCCGAGGTCCACACCCGGCCGTCCCGGATGAAGATGGGGTCGCAGTCGACCCGCAGACCAGGGTGTTCCCGGGCGAGCTGCTCCGCGCGCCCCCAATGGGTGGTCACCCGGAGCCCGTCGAGGAGTCCGGCGGCGGCCAGCAGGAACACCCCGCTGCACACCGAGGTGATCCGGCGGGCACCGGCCGCGGCGTCGGCGATCCACCCGGTCAGCTCCGGATCGTGGCGCACCCGGTCGACCCCGGCGCCTCCGGCCACCACCAGGGTGTCGATGCCACCGGGGTCGAGGTCTGCCACTCCGTGCGCGGCGTGCACCGGCAGTCCGCTGGACGAGGCCACGGGCCCGGGGCGGGGTGCCACGATCTGGCGGCGGTAGCCGCCCGCGAGCTTGTCGGCGTGCTGGAACACCTCGTACGGGCCGGTGAGATCGAGGGACTGGAACCCGTCGAAGATCACGAAAACGATGCGTCGCTCGGTCACCTCTTCAGGCTGCGGTCCCGCCCGTCATGGCGTCAACGACACATACCCCACACATCGCGCCATGCCCTGCGCAGGGACCACAGGAACCCGCGGCGGCGCGGCGCGTTCGTACGCGGGGTGGAGACGGGGGCGGCCTCGGGCGACTCGCCCGGGGGTGCGGAGGCGGCGGACTGGGCGGGGACGGCGGACCGGGCGGGGACGGCGGACCGGCGTGCGGCTTCGGCGCGCACCAGTGCGCCCATGGCGGCGTAGACGTCGATGGGCATGCGGGGGCTCCTGCGGGTGTCGAACGGGGCGATGGGCTGATCCGGGGCAGGCCGTACCGCACCCGCGCTCCGCCCGTGCGGCGGCGGCGCATACGGGAGATGCGGGAGGGTGGTGCGGGGTACGGAACGGCCCGGGGCCCGCTCAGCAGCGCAGAACGACGTCCCGTGCGGGGAGCCTCCGGGGCCCGGCCTCGACGGCGGAGCCGGACCCGGCGATGTCCGTCGTACGGTCCGCGGCGCGAACGCGGTCGACGGCGACGCCGAGGTGCAGAGGTGCCGTGGGAAGGGTCCGATGGGTGCCGACCCCGGCGGCGCAGGCGCTCCCTGGCTGACCGGCCGGATGACGGCCCAGCTCATGGGCGGCGCGGGCGGCCGGACGCGGATCGGAGGGGTCGTCCCGCTCCGGCGACGCGGCCGGTGACAGGACGCCGGGGCCACAGTGGCTCGCGGAGGGCGGCGGCAGATGGACCGCGCCGAGGGAGAGCAGACCGTGCAGCAGGGTGATCGCCAGCAGCGCGATCATCAGGACGGTGCACGGCCGACCGGGGGCAGCGCGGCGGTTCGTCTCACGGCCGTGCACCATGCGGCCTCCCTCGGTGGTCTCCTTCCAGAGAACCGCGAAGAGCGGAAGCCAGCACTCCGATAGCCCGAAAGAGTCGGGTATTTCACCCGTGTCGGTTACCGCCTCGAACGCGCATGGCGGCGCATTGCGAGGCGAGTCAGTCCGACGTCGCCGCGCCGGGCTCCGGCAGGGCGTCGAGCAGCGCGGTCGGCGCGGCCTGCCGCCAGGAGTCGACGAGGATGTCCCGCAGCTCGTCGAGGTCCTCCAGGGCGACGAGCCGCACCCGCACCCAGGCGAACGACGCCTCGTGGTCCGCGATCCAGAACTTCTCCGGCTCGGCGAGCGCGAGTTCGTCCCGCTCTACCCTGGGACATCGCACGGCCATCGAGGTCTCGTCCTCGGGGAGCGTGGCGAACATCTTTCCGGCGACCCGGAAGGTGGGCATGGACCAGGCGATCTTCTCGGTGGTCTGCGGCAGCGACAGCGCGATCCGGCGGACATCGTCAGACGTGATCATGGCATGACCGTAGAGCACGCCACTGACAACGCCGCCCGGCTAGCTGTCGTACACGTACGGCGTGGTGGTGGTCAGCGGCGCGAAGCCGAGCCGTTCCAGGATGGGGCGGCTCTGGTCGGACGCGTCGACCTGGAGATAGCGATAGCCGCGTTCGGCGGCGATCCGGGCGCGGAAGGCGATCAGCGCCCGGTACAGTCCCCGCCCGCGCCACTCCGCCACGGTGCCGCCGCCCCACAGCCCGGCGAAGTCCGCCTCCGGGGGCAGTTCCATCCGCGCGGCGCTCACCGGCCGGTCACCGGCCAGTGCGACGACCGGGACCACCGTGTCCGGCGCCTCGCGCAACCGGCTGAGCAGCCGGTGCCTGAGGTGGCCGCTGTCGGTTCCGAACGCCCGCGCGTGGACGTCCACCATCAGCTCCACCCCGGCGGCGTCGGTGACCTGGAGCAGCCGGACGCCCTCGGGGAGGTCGGCGGCGATGGGCAGGTCCCGCGCCGGGGCGACCATCACCGTCTCCTCGGGCTCGGCGGCGAAGCCCGCCGCCGCGAGCCGCGCGCCGAGGTCCGCGGGCCGGTCATGGGCGTACAGCTTCCACTCGAAGGCGCGGCCCCGGGCGCTGAAGTACCGTATCTGCGCCGCGATGGCCGCGTCCGCCGTGGACGCGTCCAGATCCGAGCAGCGGACGCCGTTCCAGTCGTCGGCGGCGCCGGTCTGCCGTACCACTCCGTCCACACGCTCGATCCGGGTCCCGGGCCCGTCGGCCCGTGCCCCCTGTCTCAGCTGCCGGTCGAACAGCTCCCGTACCGCGTCAAGGTCCATCCGGCCACCCCAGCACCGGGGGTTCGCGGCCGCAACTGGTTTACGGGCGGGGCCAGTTGACCGGCCACGGATGGGCCGGGGGCTTCAGGACAGCAGGTCACCGAGCCGTTCCACAGTGGCCGGGGCCTCCCGGCGCAGCGCGGTCAGGTCCAGGCCCTCATCGCCGAGGATCACCAGCAGGGCCTGTTCGCCGACGGACAGGACGACGCTGTAGCCGCCGTTGCAGCGGGTGACCACCTCGCGCAGACTGCCCAGCCCCACCTCGGCGGCGGAACGTTTTCCCAATGCGAGGGAGGCCGCGGAGAGGGCGGCCAGGGACTCCGGCTGCACATTGGCGGTGTCGGAGGCCACCAGCAGTCCGTCCGTGGTGGCGATGATGCTCTCGGTGATGCCCAGAACCTGCCCGCGCAGACCGGTCAGTTCCTTGACGAGGTCGCCGGACGACGCCCCGGCGGCGGGTGAGGGGTTGGTCATGTAGGTGGTCCTCCTCGGACTCCTTCGGGGCTCGCCGTCGCCTCGGCTGCGGAGCGAGCCGGTGGAACTCTTGAAACCCGCGGTCGTCCGTGGGCGTCGCTGTCCGCCTCGGGATCAGCCGGTGCTCTCCGGCCGTCGCTCGGCCGGGGTGCGTCTGGGCAGTCCGCCGCCGGTGGGGGCCGCGGGGCGCGGCGGCTCGGCGGCGGGGTCGCGGGGCGCGACGCGGGGGGCGGTGGCCGGGGGCCGCGGGGGCTCCGGCTGGATGAGCTGAAGCGCCTTCATACGGGAGATGTCGAGCATCACCGGATAGATGCCGCGGCCCAGCGCGAAGGCGATGTCCCGGGGCGTACGGCGTCCGTCGGCGCTGAGGAGGATGTCGCGGTAGCGGGCGGAGAGCCGTCCGATCCCGGCGGTGGCCCGGGCGGACGGGCGGATCCGCTCCTGGCCGAACTCGCGTACCGAGCCGTAGGACTTGGCCAGCAGCCGGACCCGGCGGCTGGTCTCCTCGGTGAGCCGCCGGGGGTCGGTGCCCTCCCGGTGGCTGAGCCGGGGGACCGGGGTCTCGCGGTCGACCTGCCAGCTGTCGGGGGTGCTGAGCGCCATGGCGAAGGCCGCGTCGTAGAGGGCGCCCACGCACAGGACTTCGAGTTCGGCGGCGCCGATGTGGCCCTGCTCGACGAGCGTTTCATCGAGCCGTCCGCCGGGGCCCGCCGCGGTGCAGGCGGCGTCCCACTCGGGTTCGCCGATCCGCCGGGACTTCAGCAGCAGCGCCTCCGCGGTGGGCGCTCCGGGGGTCTCGATGGCGTGGATCGCCCCGCGGTGGAGATGGATCGTCCCGCCGATCGATCCGGCGATCGACACGGCCCCGCTGAAACGATCCTGCTGGAGCGAAAGCAGCAGGCTGGGGACGTTGCGCGACGCAGTGCGGTGCTGCCGGGGGCCGTGGTTCGCGTCGGGCTCGGGGCTGTCGCTCATGTCAGCACGGCCTTCGCCTGATCGGCCATGTGCCGCATCGCGAGGGCCAGATTGGTGCGGTCGCGGTCGGCCGAGGCGCACAGCAGCAGGGGGTCCTGGCCCCTCGGCACCACCTGGGTGATGTGGTGGGAGTGCGTACTGGTGACGACGACGCTCTCCAACTCCCCCACCGCACCGGCCTGGTTCAGCCTGTCACTGATCAGATTCACCGTCTCGACGAGTTCCTCGCCCCGGCCGACGGCGTCGGCGTCCCCCACCGCGGCGTAGTGGAGCCCGGTGACCGCGTCCACCAGACGGACCCCCACCACACCCGGGGACGCGAGCGCTCCGGAGAGCGCCGCTTCTGCTGCGTTCACCTGTGACCTTTCGCTGCGTACCATCAGGCACGTTAGTTTAAGCATCATCTTGCGCAACTTGGACCACTCGGCTAGTAGTTATGGTTCCCGAGCTATCGTCTGGCGACAGCTTTGGTACCAACCGGACAACGGGACCCGGCTATCAGCCACGCGAAGGAAGCACATGAACATCGAGAGCGCCCTCAAAGAAGCGATGGCCATCGACGGGGCCCTGGGGGCCGCCCTCGTGGACTACGAGAGCGGAATGTCGCTCGGCACGATCGGCGGAGGCCAGGAGCTCGACCTCGAAATCGCCGCCGCGGGCAACACCGAGGTCGTCCGGGCCAAGGTCCGTACGCTCGCCACGCTCGGCATCACGGACGGCATCGAGGACATCCTCATCACGCTGGGCTCGCAGTACCACCTCATCCGGCTGATCGCCGGCAGCCATGGGTCGCTCTTCCTCTACCTGGCCCTGGACCGGGCGCGGGCCAACCTGGCGCTCGCCCGGCACGGGCTGAAGCGCATCGACAACGAGCTGGCGATCTGACCCGCGGGCGATGACGGATCTCGACGTCCTCAGGGTGTTCTGCGGTCCCCACGGCCACGGCGGCAACGAGCTGGGTGTGGTACGCGACGGCCGCGCCGTGACCGGTGAGCGGGCACGGCAGGAGCTGGCCGCCCACCTGGGGTTCAGCGAGACCGTCTTCGTCGACGATCCGGAACGCGGGGTCGTCGACATCTACACCCCGAGCGTCCGGCTGCGCTTCGCGGGCCATCCGCTGGTGGGCGTCGCCTGGTTGCTGGACCTCCCCGAGCTGCTGCCGCCCGTCGGCGAGGTCCCGGCCCGCCAGGACGGCGAGTTCACCTGGATCGGCGGCCACCCCGCCTGGGCGTCCGGGCGGCGCACCCAGCGGTACGCCTCCCCCGCCGAGGTCGACGCCCTCCCCTCGCCCCCGGAGGGCGAGGGCTGGCTGTACGCATGGGCCTGGCAGGACGAACCGGCGGGCCGGGTGCGCGCCCGCGCATTCCCGCGCCGCGGCGACGCGATCGTGGAGGACGAGGCCACCGGCGCGGCCGCCCTGGTTCTCTCCGGTGAGCTGGGCCGCTCCCTCAACATCACGCAGGGCGGGGGCTCCCAGATCCTCACCAGCCCCCAGCCGGACGGCTCCATCGAGATCGGCGGCCGGGTCGCCCTCGCCGAGGTCCGCTCGCTGTGATGTGCTCGCTGTGATGTGCCGTGGCGGACGGGTCAGTCCGCCGGTCGCGCCGCGTAGTCGATGGCGATCCGCGCGCCGAGCCGGGCGTTGTTCTTGACGAGCGCGATGTTGGTGCGCAGGCTCTCGCCCTTCGTCAGCTCCACGATGCGGCCCAGCAGATACGGGGTCGCGTCCTTGCCGCCGATGCCCGCCTCCGCCATTTCGGCGAGGGCCTGCTCGATGATGCCGTCGATCCGCTCCGCCGGGATCTCGTCCGCCTCCGGGACCGGGTTGGCGATGCTCAGCCCGGCCGTCAGGCCCAGGTCCCACTGGGCGCGCATCACGGCGGCGATCTCCGCCGGGGAGTCGGCCCGCAGCGGGGACGCGAAACCGCTCGTCCGGGAGTAGAACGCGGGGAAGTCGTCGGTGCCGTGGGTGAGCACCGGGACGCCCAGGGTCTCCAGGGTCTCCAGGGTGAGACCGATGTCGAGGATGCTCTTCACCCCGGCGCTGATGACCGCCACCGGGGTGGTGGACAGCTCGGTGAGGTCCGCGCTGATGTCGAAGGACGCTTGCGCCCCGCGGTGCACGCCGCCGATGCCGCCGGTGACGAAGACCCGGATCCCGGCGAGCGCGGCGAGCCGCATCGTGCTCGCCACGGTGGTCGCGCCGTGGCCGCCGCGCGCCATGACATGGGCCAGGTCGCGCACGCTGATCTTGCCGACATCCGGGTCGGTGGCGAGCAGTTCCAGATCGGCGCGGTCCAGTCCGATGCGCGGCGTGCCGTGGAGGACGGCGATGGTGGCGGGGACCGCGCCCTCGGCGCGGATGATGGCCTCGACCTCGGTGGCCATCTCGACGTTCTGCGGATACGGCATGCCGTGGCTGATGATCGTGGACTCCAGCGCGACCACGGGCCGTCCGTCGCGCAGGGCCTCCCGGACCTCCTGGGTGAGGGTCAGCCGGGGGTGGGGGGTGGTCATGTCGTCCTCCGCGGTGGGGCGGTCGCCGCGTCCTCGACGAGGCGCGGGGTCAGATCGGGCCGTACGGTGGCGGTGGTCGCCACGGTCAGCGCGGCGGCGGCGTGGCCGTAGCGCGCGGCGGCCACCGGGTCCTCGCCGCCGAGCAGGGCGTGGACGAACGCGCCGAGCATCGCGTCACCGGCGCCGGTCACGTCCCTGACCTCGGCGGGTGGCGCGTCCAGGAAGGTGGCGCCCCCGTCGGCGCCGCTCAGCAGGGAGCCGTGCTCGCCGAGCCGCACCCATACGTACTGGACGCCGCGCTCGTGCAGCACGGCCACGGCCTCGGTCAGCTCCCTGTCGTCCCCGGTGGAACGGCCCGTGAGCGCGCCCAGCTCCGCCACGTTCGGGGTGATGGCGAAGACCGGGCGCCCGGCGGTCAGCAGCGGGGCGAGCAGCGCCGCCTTGGGCACGCTCACCGGGTCGATCACCGTCTGGACCCCGGCGGCGCCCGCGATGTCCAGCGCGTAGGCCAGCGCCGGGGAGGAGAGGTTGCCGTCGAGGACCAGCATGCTCGCGTTGCCGATGAGTTCGCGCGCGGGCTGGAGGTGTTCGGGGCCGAGCCCGTCCGTGGCGGCCATGTCGGCGATGGCCACGGCCAGTTCGCCGTCGGCGTCCAGCACCGCCGTATAGGTGCCGGTGGGGTGCCCACCGCGGTGGACGTGGTCGACCCGTACCCCGGTGGCCTGGGTCTCGCTCAGCAGCCGCTCCCCCGCCGGGTCCTGGCCGACGGCGGCGATGAGATGGGTCGGGGTGCCCAGCCGGGCCAGGTTCTCCGCCACGTTGCGGGCCACCCCGCCGGGGCTGGTGTGGGCGTGTCCCGGATTGCTGGTGCGGTACGCGAGCGGCGCCAGGCTGCGCACCTTGACGTCGACGTTGGCGCCGCCGACGACCACCACCGCGTGCTCCTGGCGCAGGATGTAGCCGCGCCCCAGGATGGCGCCCTTCTTGCCCAGGTTGGACAGATGGACGTTGACCGCCGCCCGGGTGGTGCCGAGGGCGTCGGCGATCGCCTGGGCCCCGGCCAGCGGGTCCCGGCGCAGCAGCGCGAGAACTTCCCGCTCCCGTCGCGTCAGCATCATGTTCAGGACACTAAAGGAAATTTAGTCCAATAAACAGACCCGGCGGCCGGGTGGGGCAGGAAATGGCCGGAGAACGCGTGATGACATCCTGAGGGTCCACGGCTTGCCGGACCCGCTCGGCAACAGCCCGGGTGATGTTTCCGGTGATGAGGAAGAAGGCCGATGAGACTCTGCTTTCTGGTGGAGGAGCGCTATCGCCAGGACGGAATGCCGCAAGAGGTGATCCGTCAGCTCACCGCCTGGGGCCATCAGGTGGACGTTCTGCGGCCCGGCCGCTCCCTGCTGCGGATATCCGACGCGATACGGGCCGGAAGCCATGACGCCTGGGTGCTCAAGACCGTCTCCGGCGGGCCAGGGCTGACGCTGCTGGAGGCCGCCGCCGCGGTCGGGCTCACCACCGTCAACGACGCGAGGTCCATCCGCGGGGTGCGGGACAAGGCGCTGGCGGCGGCGATCGGCCGCAGCCGTGGCCTGCCGGTGCCGGCCACCTATGCGGCGGCCCGCCCCGAAGCGCTGGCGGAGATACCGGAGTCGGAGTTCCCGCTGGTGGTGAAGCCCGCGGACGGCAGCTCGGGCCGGGCGGTGCGGCGGGTGGAGTCGCCGGATCAGTTGGCGGCGCTCGGCCCCGAACTGGCCCAGGAGGGCATGCTGATCGCCCAGCCCTACGTGCCGAACTCGGGCATCGACCTCAAGGTGTACTGCGTCGGCGGGGAGTTGTACGCGACCGAGCGCGGCTCACCGCTCGGCCCGGACCGGGGCGTACGGGGGCGCCGGGTCGCGCTGTCCCCCGAAGTGGCCGCGATCGCCGCCGAGGTCGGGACGGTGTACGGACTCGATCTGTACGGCGTCGACATCCTGCTGGGGCCGGACGGCCCGGTGGTCGTCGACGTGAACGACTTCCCCAGCTTCAAGGAGGTGCCGGACGCGGCGGCGCGGGTCGGACGCGCGGTGCTGGAGCTGGCCCGCCGGGGCGGAACGGGCCCCGGTACGGACACCGGCACCAGCACGCGCACCGGCTCCGGCTCCGGCTCCGACGCTGTGCTCGGCGCCGCCCTGCCCGGAGCGGCGCGGATGCCGGAGCAGCTGCCCGCGACCGTAGGAGGTGCCGGATGAGGGTCGGTCTCATCACCGCCGCCCCGGACCATCAGCTGCTCGCCGACACGGCGGCCCTGCTGACGCCTCGCCATGAGCTGTTCGCGGTCGATCCTGAGGCCACGGCCGCCCCCGGCGAACCGGCCGACGTCTATCTGCTGAAGGCGCGTACGCCGGGGGCGCTCGCCCTGGCCCGCTCCCTGGAGGAGCGCGGCGCGGCGGTGGTGAACTCCGCCGCCGCCACCGAACTCTGCCAGGACCGGACGGCGATGGCGGCGCTCGCGCGGCGGGCGGGGCTGCCGTTCGCGGAGACCCGTACGGTGGCCGCGCCCGGACGGCTCGACGCGGCGCGGCTCCGGTACCCCGTGGTCGTCAAGAGCCGCCACAGCCGCCGCAACGATCTGGTGGCCCGGGTGGACGGCCCCGTACGGCTGGCGGAGCTGGCCGCCGCATGGCCCGACGAGCCCGTGGTGATCCAGGACTTCACCCCCAACGACGGCTGGGACCACAAGCTGTGGGTCGTCGCGGACACCGTGTTCGCCGCGCTGCGGACCTCCGAGCTGTCCGTCGGCAAGGAGGGCCGTCTGACGCTGCCGCTCCCCCTGGACGAACTGCCGCCCGGGTGGCTGGATCTGGTGCGTCGGGTCGGGTCGGTGTTCGCGCTGGAGGTGTACGGGGTGGATGTGCTGCGCGGGCCGGACGGACCGGTGATCGTGGACATCAACGCGTTTCCGGGGATCCGGGGGCAGGCGGGCGCGCCGGAGGCGCTGGCCGCGCTGACGGTGCGCGCCGCCGGTCCCCGGCCCACGGTCCGGGCCTGATACGCGGACGCCACGGGCCGCCCCCTTGATCCCCTAGCCGCGGCTGATCCCCTAGCCCCAACGCGTCCGAAAAATAGGGGTTGTAGCCGTTCGGGCGGACCCGGCAGGCTTGTATCCGTGTGCGTGCGCGCGAGCCCACGCCGTCGGACCAAGCGGCACGAAAGGACGTCAGGTGACCGCAAACCCCACCGGCACCAGTCTGTGGATCAGGCAGTTCCATCCCGCGCCGGACGCGACGACGCGACTCGTCTGCCTGCCGCACGCCGGCGGATCGGCCTCCTACTACTTCCCCGTGTCGAAGGCGCTCTCGCCGGGCGTGGACGTGCTCGCCATCCAGTACCCGGGCCGCCAGGACCGCCGTACCGAGGAGTGCATCAGCAGCATCGGCGAGCTGGCCGACGCGCTGGTGCCCGAGCTGCTGCCGTACACGGACAAGCCGCTCGCGCTCTTCGGGCACAGCATGGGTGCGACGCTCGGCTTCGAGGTGGCGCTGCGCCTGGAGCAGAAGGGCGTGGTGCCGGTGACGCTGTTCGCCTCGGGGCGGCGCGCGCCGTCCACGGTGCGGGACGAGTCCGTCCATCTGCGCGACGACGACGGCCTCATCGCCGAGATGCAGGCGCTGAGCGGCACCGATTCGCAGGTCCTCGGGGACGAGGAGCTGCTGCGGATGGTGCTGCCCTCGATCCGCAGCGACTACAAGGCGGCGGAGACCTACCGGTACACGCCGGGCCCCAAGCTCGCCACCCCCATCCAGGTGCACGTGGGCGACAACGACCCCAAGGCGACGGTCGACGAGGCCCGCAAGTGGGGCGAGCACACCAGCGGCGGGTTCGAGCTGCACACGTACTCCGGTGGCCACTTCTACCTCAACAACGAGGCACCGAAGGTCATCGCGTCCATCTCCCGGACGCTGTCCGCGCCGCGGCCCTGACCCGGCGCCGTCCGCCCGCCGGTCACCCCGGCGGGCGGGCGCCCAGGACGTTGCGGGTGTAGTCCTCGGCGGCGGCTTGCAGGCCCACGTCGCCCTGGCACCGTTCCGCCAGCAGCCAGCGGTGTTCCAGCACCTCGTAGTAGATCTGCGCGATGTCGGCGGAACCGCGCAGCTCCAGGGGTACGGCCCGCACCGTCGGCCGGAACTTGTCGCGCACCCAGCGGTGGGCCAGCACCTCAGGGCGAGCGCCGAGCGGATCGCCGGGGGCGTAGTCGTCCTGGGTGGCCATCCACGCCTCCAGGTCGTTCAGCAGGCTGCGGGCCTGGTTCTCCTCGGCGTCGAGACCGGTCAGCCGCAGCAGCTGGCGCTGGTGGTGGCCCGCGTCCACGACCTTGGGCAGAAACGTGACGGTGTCCCCGTCCGGTGAGCGCTCGATCTGCATCTCGGCCACGTCGAAGCCCAGCTCGTTCAGGCGCCGCACCCGCCGGTCGATGTAGCGGCGCTTGGCCACCGGATAGACGGACTGCCGGGTCAGCTCGTGCCACAGCGCGGTGTACCGCTCCTCGATGTCCTGGCCGAACAGCACCGGGTCGACCGAGGGGTGCAGCGAGCCGCTGGCCTCCAGGTCCATCAGCTCCCCGGCGATGTTCACCCGGGCCACCTCCACGTCGTACGACCGCTGCCCGTCGGTGAGCTTCGGCTGGATCTGCCCGGTCTCGGCGTCCACCAGATACGCGGCGTACGCGCCCGCGTCGCGCCGGAAGAGGGTGTTCGACAGCGAGCAGTCCCCCCATGCGAATCCGGCCAGATGCAGCCGCACCAGCAGCACGGCCAGGGCGTCGAGCAGCCGCCTGATGGTGCTGGGCCGCATGGTCGTCTCGAACATCGACCGGTACGGCAGCGACCCCACCAGGTGGCGGGTGACCAGCACCGGCTCCAGCGGCTCACCGTCCCGGCTGGTCCGCCCCGTGACCACGGCGAGCGCGTCCACGGCGGGTATGGCCAGCCGGTCCAGATCGCGCAGCAGCCCGTACTCCCGCACCGCCGCCCACTCCCCCACCTCCTTGACGGCGACCACCTCGCCGCCCGCCTGCGCGAACCGCACGACATGGCGGGAGATGCCGCGGGGCAGGGCCACCAGACACTCCTCCGGCCACTCCTCAAGCGGCAAGTTCCACGGCAGATCGAGCAGCGACGCCGGCTGCTCGGGCGAGGTGGCGGTGATCTGGAGCTCCATGACACACCAGTGTGCGGCACGAATGTGCGCCCGCTCGATACCCCGTACGCTCCTGCTTCCAGGGGAGCGTCATGTCCGTTTTCCGCCAGCGCACCGCTCCCTTATGGCGCACAGTGGGGGTGTGATGAGCGAAGACAGCATGTACGAGGCGGTGTGCAGCCGTGATGCGCGCTTCGACGGGGAGTTCTTCTTCGCCGTCGCCACCACCGGGATCTACTGCCGGCCGAGCTGCCCGGCGACCACGCCGCACCGCAAGAACGTGCGCTTCTTTCCGACCGCGGCCGCGGCGCAGGGCGGGGGCTTCCGGGCCTGTCGGCGGTGTCGGCCCGACGCGGTGCCCGGGTCCGCCGAGTGGAACGCGCGGGCGGACGCCGTCGGGCGGGCCATGCGGATGATCGGGGACGGGGTGGTCGACCGGGAGGGCGTGGCCGGGCTGGCGGCGCGGCTGGGGTACAGCGCGCGGCAGGTGCAGCGGCAGCTGGGCGCCGAGCTGGGGGCCGGGCCGGTCGCGCTGGCCCGCGCGCAGCGCGCCCACACGGCGCGGATCCTGTTGCAGACGACGGACTTGCAGGCCGCGGAGATCGCGTTCGCCGCGGGGTTCGCGAGTGTGCGGCAGTTCAACGACACCATCCGGGAGATCTACGCCGCCACCCCGACCGAGCTGCGCGCCGCCCGCCCGGGCCGGGCCTCCCGGTTCGGGCCGGTGGGGCGGCGGGCGGCGGGGGCCGCTTCGGCCGGGGTGCCGCTGCGGCTCGCGTACCGGGGTCCGTACGCGACCGCTGAGGTGTTCGGCTATCTGGCCCGCCGCGCGCTCACCGGTGTGGAGGAGGTCGTGGGCGAGCCCGGCGACCGCACCTATCGGCGCACGCTGCGGCTGCCGCACGGCTGCGGTGTCGTCGAGGTCGACGAGCGCCCCGGTGACGGGTGGCTGGAGTGCCGGCTGCACCTGACCGAGCTGCGCGATCTGACCACCGCCACCCAGCGGATCCGCCGCCTGTTCGACCTGGACGCCGATCCGTACGCGGTCGCCGAGCGGCTGGGCGCCGAGCCCGCGCTGGCGCCGCTGGTGGCGGCGCGGCCCGGACTGCGTTCGCCGGGCGCGGCGGACGCGCATGAGCTGGCCGTCCGCGCCGTGCTCGGCCAGCAGGTGTCGGTCGCCGCGGGCCAGCGGCTGGGCAACGCCCTGGTCGCCGCGTACGGCACGCCCCTCGCGGAGCCCAGCGGCGGGCTCACCCATCTCTTCCCGGCCGCCGACGACCTCGCCGGCCGCGCGCTCGCGGACCTCGGCATGCCGGAGAGCAGGCGCGCGACCCTGCGCACGCTGGCCACCGCGCTCACCACCGGTGCGGTACGGCTCGACACCGGCGCCGACCGCGACCGGACCGAGAAGGAGCTGCTGGCGCTGCGCGGCATCGGCCCGTGGACGGCCGGGTACATCCGGATGCGGGCGCTGGGCGATCCGGATGTGCTGCTGGAGGGGGACGTCGCGGTACGGGCCGGGGCGCGCCGCGCCGGGGCGTACCTGGAGGACTCCGAGCGCTGGCGGCCGTGGCGTTCGTACGCGATGCACCACTTCTGGAACACCCCGAAGACCGCCCCGACCCCTGCCCCGGCCGCCCTGGCGTGACCCCTCATCCCGCGTACTGGGCCGCTCCGTAGCCGAAGGACCAGTCGATCGAGGTGTTCTCGGTCAGGGTGATGAACACATTGCGCGGCTCGGTCCCCGCGTACTCCTGGGCGAGTTCGGCGATCCGCCGGTACAGGGCCTGCTTCTGGGCGGGGGTGCGCCCGCAGCGCATGGTGATCGCGATGTACACGATGCCGTCGTCGCGGGGTACGCCGAGGTAGTCGTCGTAGCGCAAGGTGCTGCTGGTGCCGTCGTGGCTGGTCAGGACCTGGAACCGGTCGTCGGGCGGAAAGCCGATCGTCTCGGTCAGGGCGTCGTGCACGGCGCGGCCGAGCGCGTCGAGCCGATCGCCGTCGGCCCTCAGCGCGTCGATGCGGACGAATGGCATGTCAGCGGTCCTCCTCCGGTCGGGCTGATCTGACAGGTGACTGTACATACTAGTAGGTACAGCGCTCCAAACAGGTGGCCGGCAGCGCGCCGGCCAGGGCTGCCTACTTCGGCGCCAGTCGGCGGGCCCTGCGCAGTCCGGCGGTGACGTCCGCGAGGGTCGCGCAGTCGGTCACCGCCGCGCTCGCGGGCAGGACCAGGTCCGTCGGGGGCCTGCGGGCGGCGACGGCGTCGGCGAGGTCGGAGAGACCGGCGCGGAGGCGGGCGGCCAGTTCCGCGTCGGGGTAGGGCGCGCCCTGGTCGAGCCGGACACCGCACGCGGTGGCGGCGTCCACGATTTCCTCCAGCGCCGAGACCACCGGCGCCCAGGCCGCCAAGTCCCGCCCGAACGGCGGGTGTTCGGCGCTCGCCACCTCCACCGCGCGGCGCGCGTCGGCGAGGGCGCGATAGGCCTCGCGGCGCAGGCGCAGCTGCTCGGCGTAGGGCGCTTCGGCGGTCAGGACGCGGTCCAGGTGGTCGCGGGTGGCGCGGACGGCGAGGGAGAGGCGGACGGACACCTGGGCGCGCGGCCCGCCGAGCCCGGGCAGCGCGCCCGCGGCGAGGACGACCACACAGGCGAGCAGGGTGTCGGTGAGCCGGGTGTAGCCGGGGTCGGTGTCGCCACCGAGGTAGACGAGGGACAGCAGCAGCGGGGTGAGCACCGCCGTCTGGAGGGCGAAGTGGCGTACGGAGACGGGGATGAGCGCCGCGCACATCGCCGCCACCGCGACCGGCCACAGCGCGGCCACTCCGGTCGCCGGGCCGAGCAGGGTGGCGAGCACGCCGAAGACGGCCACGCCCACCGCGGTGCCGAAGGCGCGGGAGAGGGCGCGCGAGACCAGCGGGCCCATGTCGGGCTTGACCAGGAAGGTGGCGGTGGCCGGGAGCCAGTACCAGTGGTCGCCGGGGAGGGAGCGCGCGAGCACGGTGGACACGCCGACGCACAGGGCGACCCGGGCCGCGTACTCCCGTCCGGCCGGGCCGAGCATCCGGCGCAGCCGCTGCCGGGGGCCGGGTCCGACGGCGCCGACCGGGGGCGCGGGTTCGCCGTCGAAGACGCGGGCGGCGAGCAGGACCGCGCGGTGGACGGCGATGCTGCCCGCGGTGCTGGGTACGGGGGCGGGGAGGCGGCCCGGGGGCAGTCCGCTGCGTACGGAGCGGGCGAGCTGGGCGGGGGTGCGGGCGACCCGGGCGGGCAGGCGTTCGTTCTCCCACAGCAGGGTCAGCACGGCCTCGCTCAGCCCTCCGGCCACCGCGAGCCGGTCCCGCAGCCGCCGTTCCTCGTCGTCGGGGCGCTGCCAGGGGATGCGGTGGGCGTAGAGGGCTTCGTACGCGGTGTCGTACGCGGAGGTCAGCCGCCGCCGGGCGGCCTGGGCACCCTCGGTGCCGACGACCGTCATCAGGTCGCCGAGCGCGTCGTACACGGCGGCCACCGCGCCGCGTTCGTCGGGCCCGGGGGCGGCCGCCGGGCGGAACCGGTGGACCATGGGCAGCAGCGAGGCCATCACGATGACCCAGGTGGCGCCGACGAGCAGCATGCCCGCGCGCATCGGCGGGGGTTCGGGCAGCGGCATTCCGGCGCCCACCACGGCGAGCACCATGAGCTGCACCCCGGCCGCCGAGCACACCGGGCCGACGGCGCTGAGGGCGCCGGAGACGAGCCCGACGGTGGCCAGCGCGAGGGCGATCCACGGGCCGAGGCCGAGGGTGGCGAGACAGGCTCCGGTGAAGAGGCCGAGCGCTCCCGCGAGGGCCGGGAGCCCGATGCGTACGGTGCGGGTGCGGCGGGTGGCCGGGCGGTCGTTGATGTGCGCGAACATCGCGCCGAGGCCCGCGGTCACCCCGGCGGGTGTGTTGCCGGTGGCCACTCCGGCCGCCACCACCGGGCCCACGCCGAGCGCTCCGCGCAGCACCGCGGGCCACGGCACGGGTCCACGCAGGGCCCGCACCCCGCGCAGGGGGTGCGTCAGCCAGTCGGGCAGTGCGGCGAGCGCGCGCAAGGATCCTCCGTTTCCGGGTGGGTGGAGTCGTTCCGGGTGAGTGGGTCGGTGTCCTCGACGGTACGTGAGCGAAGGGGAGCTTTCGTAACTCGCGTGTTTCCGCCATGTGAGCCGGGGATGGTTGACAATCGACGGCGCCGGTGTGCGGGGCCGCGCGTCGAGCGGCGCAGACGGAGGCCATGCCGCCGATGCTTGGCGATGACCTGCCGCGATTGAATTTTGACCGGGTTTATTCGCGATATCGATCTGCTCGTGCACATGCCAGGCTCATATGTGACCCTCATTGGCCATCTTTGAACTCAGCGTGTTGTGCTGTGCACACAAGGCCAACTAGCCTCCGTGTCGCCGCCCGCAGAACGGTCGTTTACGCATCGCCCGACCCGACCCCCCAAGCGTGGAGAACTCCGTGCACGTGACGTTAGATCAGGACAGATGCGTGGCCTCGGGCCGGCGTCGGGCCGCCGCCGTCCGCCCCGGCCTGGCGACCGCCCAGGCCGACTCGTGAGCAGCCCGGGGAGCGTGGTCATCGTGGGCGCCTCGGTGGCGGGGCTCACCACCGCCGTCACCCTGCGCTCGCTGGGCTACGGGGGGCGGCTCACCCTGATCGGCGACGAGCCGCACACCCCCTACAACCGGCCGCCGCTGTCCAAGCAGATCCTGGCGGGCACCTGGGCACACGACCGGATCAAGCTCCGTACGGACGACGAACTGGACGCGCTCGACGCGGAGCTGCTGTTCGGCAGGTCCGCCACCGGGCTGGACACCATCGGCGAGCGGGTGCTGCTGGACGGCGGCGACAGCGTCCCGTACGACAGCCTGGTCATCGCCACCGGGGTCAGTCCGCGCAGCCTGCCCGACGCCCACCACCTGGCCGGGGTGCATCTGCTGCGCACCCTCGACGACGCGCTCGCGCTGCGCGCCGATCTCCAGCGCAGGCCCACGGTGGCGGTGGTCGGCGCGGGGTTCCTGGGCGCCGAGGCCGCCGCTGCGGCGCGCCGGATGGGGCTGGACGTGACCATGATCGATCCGCGTCCGGTGCCGATGCGGCGCCAGTTCGGCGACCGGATCGCGGGGCTCGTCGGGCAACTGCACCGGGACAACGGCGTGTCCATGCGCTGCGGCACCGGGGTGACCCGGTTCCTCTCGGCCGGGGGCCATGTCACCGGGCTCGAACTGACCGACGGGACGGCGCTCCGAGCGGATCTCGTCGTGGTCGCCATCGGCGCGGTCCCCTCGGTCGGCTGGCTGACCGGGTCAGGGCTGGCCTTGAGCAACGGCGTGGAGTGCGACGCCGCCTGCCGGGCGGCACCGGGCATCTACGCGGCCGGTGACGTCGCCTCCTGGTACAACGAGCACTTCGGCGCCCGCATGCGGCTGGAGCACCGGCTGAACGCGACCGAGCAGGCCCACGCCGTCGCCCGCAATCTGCTCGGCGACGACCGGCCGTTCGCCCCCGTACCGTACTTCTGGACGGACCAGTACGACGCCCACATCGAGGCGTACGGCATCTTTCCGGCCGACGCCGAACTCGCCGTGCTCCACGGCGAGCTGGGCAACCGCGCCTTCGTGGTCGCCTATGGCCACCGGGGGCGGGTGGTGGGGGTGCTGGGCTGGAACAGCCCGCGTGAAGTGCTCGAATCCCGCCGACTGGTGGCCGCCAAGGCACCCTGGTCGTCGATCGAGGAGGGCGCTTCCCTGGTCCCCGACGGCGTGGGAGCGCTCGCCGGGGCCTAGCGAACCCGGGGTGTCCTGCCGACACCTCACGGTCAGCCATCGGTGACCGCGACGTCACGTTTCGGCCATACGTCGCGGCAAGTGTGGGGCGGGTGCTGGTCCGTCGTGTTCTCGTCCAAGGTGTCGCCATCGCTCCGCACCACTGCCGGCTTCTCGGGTTCGCGGGCTCGGTCGCCCTCGCCGCGGGAGGCGCGACGGCCGGAGCGCTGCCCGTGGGGGATGCCCTCACCCCGGATTCCGGAAGAGCGGCGCTCGGTCTGGTCAGCACCTATTTCGGACTGGTGTTGCTGGTGGCGGCCTGGTGGTGGCTGGGGCGCGAGGTGCGCGGCCCGCGGCCGCCCGGACTCCGCAGCCTGCTGGTGACGCTCGCCACCTGGGCGGCCCCGCTGCTGCCCACTCCCCCGCTGTTCAGCCGGGACGTGTACAGCTACCTCGCCCAGGGGGCGATGGTGCACGCGCGCATCGACGTCTACACCCATGGCCCGGTACGGCTCGGCGGACCGATCGCGGCCGAGGTGGCACCGGTGTGGCAGCACACGCCCACCCCGTACGGCCCGGTCTCGCTGGCCTTCGAGAGTGCCATCGCCCACGCGTCGCGCGCCGAACTTCCCCTGGGCGTCTTCGGGTTGCGGCTGATGGCGCTGCTCGGGGTGGCGCTGATGGTGCTCGCCCTGCCCGTGCTGGCCCGCCGCTGCGGCACCGACCCGGGAGCCGCGCTGTGGCTGGGCGGGCTCAACCCGCTGTTGCTGCTGCATCTGGTGGGCGGGGCGCACAACGACGCGGTGATGCTGGGGCTGCTCGGCGCCGGACTGGTGGCCGCGACCGGCCGGTGGCCCGCCTGCGGGGCCGTCCTGGTCACGCTCGCCGCCCTGGTCAAGGCGCCCGCCGCGCTGGGGCTGCTGGCGGTGGCCTCGCTGTGGGCGCGCCGGATGACGGGCCGGAGGCGACGCGTCGGGGTCGTCCTCGCGACGGGCGCGCTGGCGCTCGTCACCACGGGCGTGGCCACGGCCGTCACCGGCACCGGCTACGGCTGGATCGGGGCCCTGTCCACCCCCGCGTCCCCCGGCAACTGGGCGCTGACCAGCGCCCTCGGCCGGGCCACCGGAGCGCTGCTGCACGCACTCGGCAGCGGTCTGGCGCCGCTGGCCACCCCGGCGTGGCAGGCGGTGGGGCTGCTCGCCACCGCGGTCGCGGTGGTGGTCCTCTGGCTGCGGCCGCCACGCCGCGGCCCGCTGTACGCACTGGGGCTGAGCCTGACCGCGGTGGCCGCGCTCGGCCCGGCGATCCGGCCCTGGTATCTGCTGTGGGGGCTGTTCCTGATCGCCGCGGCGGCGCCGAGCGGCGCGGTGCGCCGCGTGGTGGCCGGGGTGAGCGGGGTGCTGGCCCTGGCCGTGCTGCCCAGCGGCTTCGCCCCGGATTCGCGGCAGCTCACCTTCGCGGTGTGCGGTGGCGCGCTGGCGGTGTGCGTGCTGTGGTGCGCCCGGTGGGCGCCGGGGTTCGCCGCCGGGCCTGGGCTGTCCCCGGCGAAGGGCGCGCACTGGCCGGAGCGTTCGGCATGACGGGGCCCACCACGACCCGCGGACAGCTGCTGCTGGCGGCCGGTGTCACCACGGCCGCGGCGCTCTTCCTGGCGTTCGTCCCGCTGCACCGGGACTGGTTCGACCTGGGTGTCTACTACGGGGCCGTCGGCCAGTGGCTGCACGACGGCCACATCTACGACTTCACCACCCCGGGCGCGGACGGGGCGGACTACGGCTTCACCTATCCGCCGTTCGCGGCCCTGTGCATGCTGCCGATGACGCTGCTGAGCTGGCCGGAGGCGGTCGGCGCCAGCATGCTGCTCAACGTGGCCGCCTCCGGGGTCCTGCTGGCCTGGCTGATCGGGCCGGTCGTGCGCCGACAGGGCTGGAACATGTGGTTCGCCCTCACCGTGGCGGGCTGTCTGTTCTCGCTGCTGGAGCCGGTCCGGGACACCTTCAGCTTCGGGCAGGTCAATCTGCTGCTGCTGGTCCTGGTGCTGCTGGACGCCCGGCTGCTGGCCACCGGGTACGGCCGCTACGCCGGGTACGGGACCGGTCTCGCCGCCGCCGTCAAACTCACCCCGGCGATCTTCATCGTCTATCTGGTGGTCACCCGGCGGTGGCGGGCCGCCGCCGTCGCCACGGCCACCGCGGTCGGCGCCACGCTGCTGGCCGTGTGCGCGGCGCCCGGCGCCTCCCGGGTGTACTGGACCGAGGCGCTGTGGGACACCGACCGCATCGGGGTGCTGTCGTACGTCTCGAACCAGTCGTGGGAGGGCGTGCTGGCACGGCTCGTGGCCCCGGTGGAGCCCAGCGGGGCGATCTGGGCGGCCGGGGTGCTGGCCCTGCTGGCGGTGTGGGCGTACCGGGTGCGGCAGGCGGCCGCCGTGGGCGACGAACCGGCGGGCTACGCCCTCACCGGCATCGCCGCCTGCCTGATCAGCCCGATCACCTGGGTGCACCATCTGGTGTGGCTCATCCCGGCGCTCGTCGTGCTCGCCGAATCGGGGCTGCGGCCGGACACGCCACCGCAGCGGCGGCGGACGCTGCTGAGGACCGCCGCGGTGATCTACGTGATCCTGTGCAGCAGCCTGGTGTGGCTGTGGCGGTTCGACGCGACCGGCGTGACCGGCTTCCTCGGCAGCAACGCGTACGTGTGGATCTGCCTCGGGCTGCTGCTGGCGCTGCCGCTGCGGGAGGCGGCGCCGGGCGCGGCCCCGGTGCCCGCCCCGGCGCAGCGGTCGGCCCCGGCCGGGCGCCCGGCGACGGGATAGGGGTGGAGTCGATGCCGCACACCGTGCCCATACGGCAACCAGCGGCACCCGTACCGGAGACGCCGCGACAGGACACCCCGCCGCGCCGCTGGCACCGGCGGCTTCCGCTGCGCCAGGTCCTGTGTCTGGTACCGCTGGTCGCGGTGGCCGTGTGGGTGGTCCAGCACCGGTCGCTGATCGGCTCCGGGGCCCGTCAGATGCTCACCGCCGATCCGTGGTGGCTGCTGGCGGCGGTCGCGACGACGGGTCTGGGCTGGGTCGCGGTGTCGTTCGCCCGGCAGGGCACGGTGCTCGAACGGCTTCCGGCCCGGCGGCTGTTCGCCACCCAGTTCGCCGCGGGCGCCGCCAACCATCTGCTGCCGTCGGGGATCGGGGCGAGCGCCGTCAACATCCGCTTCATGACGGGCTGCGGGCTGACCTCAGCCCGCTCCTCGGCCGCGCTCGCCCTGTACTTCCTGGCGGAGGCCGTCACCCGGGTCATGCTGCTGTTCGTGCTGCTCACCGCCTTCCCGGAGGCGCTGCGCATCGGCCCGCTGCTGCCGGAACGGACCGCCGGTCTGGTGGTGTGGGCGGCGGTGACGGGGGCGGTCGTCGTGGTGGCGGGGCTGCTGCTGATCGGCCGGGTGCGCCGGGTCATCCGTGACTTCCTGCGCACCGCGCTGGCCGACGCCCGCTCCCTGCATCTGCGGCCGTCGCGGGCGCTGGCCCTGTGGGGCGGTTCGCTGGCGTTCCCGCTGCTCCAGGCCTCCGGTCTGGTGGCGGTGGCGCTCGCGCTGGAGCTGGACGTGTGGCCGCCGCATGTGATGCTCGCCTATCTGGCCGCCTCGGCGGTGGCCGCTCTGGTCCCGTCTCCCGGTGGCATCGGCTCGGTCGACGCGGCGCTGGTGATCGCGCTGGTCGCGGCGGGTGCGCCGGTCGGGGCCGCCACCTCCACGGTGCTCGCCTACCGCTTCATCACGCTGTGGCTTCCACTGGTGCCGGGCGCGCTGGTGCTGGGCGCCCTGGTGCGTTCCAAGGTTCTCTGAGGCCGCGTCCGGGACTTGTCGGCTCAGGGCTCGGCCGGGTGCGCGGTGAGCACGTCGTCGGGCCCGAGGGCGATACGGGTGCGGGTGCCCAGGGCGGAGCCGGTGCGGCCGAGGGTGCGGGCGAGCCAGGCGGCGTCCTCGTGCGGGGCGCGGCACAGCCGCATCCGCCGGGCCTGGAAGACCACCATGCGCAGGCCCAGCAGCGCGCCGGTGTCCGGCCGCAGCGTGGCGAAGTACAGCAGCCGCAGGTCGTCCCGGTAGCGCTCGTAGCCGCCGATGCCCTCGTAGTCGTCGATGAGGTCGCCGCAGCCGTAGAGCACCAGCTTGCCGCGGTAGATCTCCAGGGGGCGGGGGTGGTGGGAGGAGTGGCCGTGGACGAGGTCCACACCGCCGTCGATCAGTGCGTGGGCGAACCGCATCTGGTCCTCGGGGACGGCGTATCCCCAGTTGCTGCCCCAGTGGATCGAGACCACCGCGATGTCGCCGGGCCGCTTGAGCTGCCGTACCCGGCGGGTGAGCGCGGTGGCGTCGTCGGCCGCGTGTTCGGACACCACGTCGACCCCTGACCGGTCGTCGCTCGCCGCCCAGCCGGGCGGGATGCCGCTGGAGGCGGTCCCGCAGCCGAAGACCAGGACGCGCCGGTGGTCACCGGCCGGGACGGCCGCGGGACGGCGGGCCTCCCGCATGTCCCGGCCCGCGCCCGCCGCCCGGATCCCGGCGGCGGCCAGGGTGTCGAGGGTGTCGTCGAGGCCGGTCCTTCCGCCGTCCAGGACGTGGTTGTTCGCCAGGACGCAGACATCGGGGCGGGCCACGGCAAGACCGGGGAGGTTGGCGGGGCTCATCCGGTAGTGGATCTCCTTGCCGGGCGCGAACGCGCCGCCGCGGGTGATGCTCGTCTCCAGGTTCACCACCCGGACGTCCGGAGCCGCCCGGTCCAGCACCGGCAGCGCCTCTCCCCACGGCCAGGCGAAGCCCGCGGGCCGCGGGATCGGGCCGCTCGCCTCCTCCACCAGCTCGACGTACGCCCGGGAGTCGCGGACGTACGGCTCGCGCAGCGCCGGATCGCCGGGGTGGGGCAGGATCTGGTCGACTCCGCGGCCCAGCATCACATCGCCGCAGAGGAACAGCGTCACCGCGTCCCCGCGCATACCTCCACGTTAGTCCGTGGACGGCCGTGAATGCCGCGACCAAGGTTCAACTAGGCTTTTCCGCCGTTTCTTCCAGGCGCCGTTGTGCCCGTCGACCGGGCGGACGACACTTCCCCGGTTCCCCCGCTCCACTTCGGACGCCTCAGGAGACCGGATTCTCATGACATCCATGGACCGTCGAAGATTCATGCAACTGGCCGGTGTCACCACGGCCCTGCCCCTGCTGTCCACGAGCATCGCGCGCGCCGCGGAGATCCCGGCGAACCGCCGCACCGGCAGCCTGCGGGACGTGGAGCACATCGTGGTCCTGATGCAGGAGAACCGCTCCTTCGACCACTACTTCGGCACCCTGCGCGGGGTGCGCGGGTTCGGCGATCCGCGGCCGGTGGGCCTGCCCAGCGGCGGGACGGTGTGGCACCAGTCGGACGGCACCAGGGACATCCTGCCGTTCCGGCCCGACGCCGACGACCTGGGCCTGCAGTTCCTCCGGGACCTGCCGCACGGCTGGGGCGACACCCACACCGCGGTCAACGGCGGCGCGTACGACAAGTGGGTGCCCGCCAAGTCGGCCACGACGATGGCGTACCTCACCCGTGAGGACATCCCGTTCCACTACGCGCTGGCCGACGCGTTCACCATCTGCGACGCGTACCACTGCTCGTTCATGGGCTCCACCGACCCCAACCGCTACTACATGTGGACCGGTTACACCGGCAACGACGGGACGGGCGGCGGCCCGGTGCTCGACAACGCGGCGGCCGGATACGGCTGGACGACGTATCCGGAGCGGCTGGAGAAGGCCGGGGTGTCCTGGAAGATCTACCAGGACATCGGCGACGGCCTGGACGCCAAGGGCCGCTGGGGCTGGACCGACGACGCCTTCCGCGGCAACTACGGCGACAACTCGCTGCTGTACTTCAACCAGTACCGCGATGCCGCGCCCGGCGACCCGCTCTACGACAAGGCCCGCACCGGCACCGACGCCCGCAAGGGCGAGGGCTACTTCGACCAGCTGACGGCGGACGTGAAGGCCGGGAAGCTGCCCCAGGTGTCCTGGATCGCGGCGCCCGAGGCGTTCACCGAGCACCCCAACTGGCCCGCGAACTACGGCGCCTGGTACCTGGCCCGGGTGCTGGACGCGCTGACCTCGAACCCCGAGGTGTGGAGCAGGACCGCGCTGCTCATCACCTACGACGAGAACGACGGCTTCTTCGACCACATCGTGCCGCCGTACGCCCCCTCCCCCGGGCGGGGCGCGTCGACCGTGACCACGAACGGCGAGCTGTTCGCCGGCTCCTCCTCGCAGGTGGCCGGCGCGTACGGGCTGGGGCAGCGGGTCCCGATGCTCGTGGTGTCGCCGTGGAGCAAGGGCGGTTACGTCTGCTCGCAGACCCTCGACCACACCTCGATCCTGCGGTTCATCGAGCGGCGGTTCGGCGTCGCGGAGCCCCACATCTCGCCGTGGCGGCACGCGGTGTGCGGCGATCTGACCACGGCGTTCGACTTCGGGCGCACCGACCCGAGCGTCCCGGCCATGCCCGACACCAGCGGCTACCTGCCGAAGGACCACAACCGGCACCCCGACTACGTGCCCGCGGTCCCCGCCACCCCCGCGCTGCCCCGGCAGGAGTCCGGGCGGCGCCCCAGCAGGCCGCTGCCGTACGACCTGGCCGCCGATGCCATCGTGGGCGACGGCGCCCTGCGCATCGACTTCGCCAGCCACGGCCGGGCGGGCGCCCACTTCCACGTCACCTCCCGGAGCCATCCGGACGGGCCGTGGGGGTACACCGTCGAGGCGGGCAAGCGGCTGTCCGGCGAGTGGCGCGCGGCGCCGGGCAAGGGCGGCTACGACGTCGAGGTGCACGGTCCCGACGGCTTCCAGCGGCGGTTCGCCGGTCCGCTCACGGGTGAGAACCCGCAGGTGAGCGCGGTGCACAACGGCAGGACCGGGCAGCTCAGGCTGACCCTCGCCAACCCGGGCAGCGGCACGGTGCGGCTCACCGTCGAGGACGGCCATCTGGGCGGGCAGGCGGACACCTACCGGCTGCGCCCGGGCGCGCGGGTGACCCACACCGCGGATCTGCGCCGCAGCCACCAGTGGTACGACCTGACGGTGGTGTCCGACCACGACCCCACCTTCGTACGCAGGCTCGCGGGCCATGTCGAGACCGGCCGCGCGGGACTGAGCGACCCCGGGCTCGCCACCGGCTGAACCACCCGTCCCCCGGGCTCGTGCCACGAGCCCGGGGGACGCGCCGGATCAGGGCAGTGTCCAGATCTGGGTCGTCACGACGTAGAAGACAGCCGCCCAGAACACCATCACCGCGGCGACGATGCCGAGGCCGACGAGGTTGGTCTTCATAGGCGACGCGTCCGGTGACGGTCGCAGCCACCGCTTGAGCAGCCGGTTCACGTAATAGGGCATCGTGACGAAGCTCATGATGAAGCTCGACAGCAGATTGCCCAGCAGCAGCCCGATCCAGATCGGCAGCTTCAGCGGTGACAGGGCGAGCGTCAGCAGCACGACGGTCGGGTACAGGCCGACCCAGACCGCGACGGCGGTCTTGGTCTCGGAGGGTGGCGGCGCTTCCTTGCCGTTCTCCTCGAAGGCGAACCAGCTGCCGAAGGAATTGTCGATGGTGCGCAGCTTGAAGTCCTTGAACTTCTCGCCCTCGGCAAGGGCTTCCCGCCGATGGTCCGATGTCAGCCAGGCATCGAGGTGCTCGGCGGTATCGAACCGGTACAGCGTGGTCCACTCCTCCTGAAGTCCCTCGATCGGCCGGAACAGCTCGGTTCCGCGGAACCCCTCGAACGCGCTCTCCTTCTGGTTCAGGCGGCGCTGCCACTCGAGGAAGCCGTCGACGTGCTCCGGGGCGACGCGATGGGTGACCACCACCGTGACCAGTGGATCAGCGGGCCGCTCACCGCCGCTGATGACCTGCTGGGTTGCCGGACCGTCGAAGTACTGGCTGCCGCTGTCGAGAAAGCTCTGCCGGGTCGCGCAGTTCATCCACGCCTGCAAGTGGGCGATCGAATCGAAGCGGTAGACGACGACCCAGTCGGGCTGCACGGCCGTCGGCGGGGAGATCTCGGCGCCCAGGTATCCGGGGTAGCCGGCGGCCGCGTTGTTGACGTCCCGCTGCCACGATTCGTACTCCCGCTCCAGCCCGGGCTGGACCTTCTGACCGATGATGACCGTCGCCGCGGAGCCGTCAGGGTTTTCGGTGTTCATCGTCTCACTCCCTCGGCACCGACTGGTCCTCGCCGAGCCGCCGGTAGATCCGTTCCGGAGTCAGGGGCAGCGCGCGGTGGCGTACGCCCGTGGCGTCATGGAGCGCGTTCGCCAGCGCGGGGGCCACCGGGTTGATGCAGCATTCCGCGATGCCCTTCGACCGCAGGGGCCCGAAGGAATCGACGGAATCCACCAGGAGCACTTCGGTGCGGGGGATGTCGGCGTAGGTGGGAATGCGGTAATTGCGGAGGTTCGGGTTGGCCACGGCGCCGTCCGCGTCGATGTGGTGACGCTCGGTCAGCGCGAAGCCGATCCCCTGGGCGACCCCGCCTTCCACCTGGCCCCGGACCTGCGCGGGGTTGATGACGACGGCGGCGTCGGTCGCCTGGACGCTGCGCAGGACGCGGATCTCACCCGTCACCCGGTGGACCGCGATGCGGAACCCGTGGGCGTTGGAGGTGACGCTGCGCGGTGAGCCGTACGCCTTGCGGGCCGCGGTGAACCGGATGCCGCGCGCCCGGGCCGACGCGACGAGTTCGTCCAGCGATACGTACCGGTCGCCGGAGACGACGCCCCCGTCGTCCAGCGAGCAGGTCGCGGGATCGGCCCCCAGGTGTGCGGCGGCGAAAGCGAGGATGCGGTCGCGGACGGCCTCGGCCGCCCGGAGTACCGCGTTGCCCGCCACGAAGAGACCCGCGCTCGCGAAGGCACCGGTGTCGAATCCCGTGCGGTCGGTGTCGGATTGCACCAGCCGGATCCGCGACGGCGTCGTGCCCAGCCGGGCGGCCGCGATCTGGACATGCGCGGTCGAGGTGCCCTCGCCGAATTCGACCGTCCCGATGGCCAGCTCGTACACCAGGTCGTCGCCGAGGGTGACCCAGGCCTCCGAGATGTGCTCGGTCGGTGGCGCGGTCTCGTGCAGGGAACTCGCGACGCCGGTACCGAGCAGCCACCCGGGGCCCGGGGGCGGCTCGTCGACGGTACGGGCCATGGCGTCATCCACCAGATCGAGGCACTTCACGACCCCGTCCTCGCCGTACACCACGTCATCGGGGCCCTCCTGCATGGCGACGAGCGGTTCGCCCGGCCGCACGGCGTTGCGCCGCCGCAGCTCGATCGGATCGATGTGCAGGGCGCGCGCCAGTTCGTCCATCGCCGATTCCACGGCGAACGCCGGTTGGGTCATCCCGTAGCCGCGCAGCGCCCCGCTCGGAACGGTGTTCGTGTAGACGGAGAACGCGTCGTACTTCTTGTTGGGGCAGCGGTAGATCATGACGGCGGCGCCGCCCGCGAACAGCGTTTCGCCGCCGTGGTTGCCGTAGGCGCCCGTGTTCGCCACATTGCGGACCTGGAGCGCCGTGAGCGTCCCGTCCGCCTTCGCGCCGAGGGTGACCGTCAGCGTCATCGGATGCCGTGTCGAAGCGGTGGTGAACTCCTCCTCACGGGTGTACTCGAAGCACACGGGCCGTCCGGTGTCCAGAGCGGCGAGCGCCACCAGATCCTCCGAGATCACTTCCTGTTTGCCGCCGAAGCCACCGCCGACGCGCTTGCAGAACACCCTGAGCTGGTCCGGACGCAGCGCGAAGAGATAGGCGATTTTGGACTTCGCGATGGACGGCGACTGCGAACTGGTGCGGACGTTCAGGTGGCCGTTCTCCATCCAGGCGATCGAACCATGGGTTTCGAGATGCGCGTGCTGCACGCGCGGTGAGAAGTACGTGCCTTCGTGGATCACCTCGGCCTCGGCGAAGCCCCTACCGACGTCCCCGATGTGTGAATGGATCTCGAACAGAACGTTGTGGACGGGGTCGCGGACGAAGGGATCGTCCGAGTCGTGGATTTGTGGCGCTCCCTCGGTCATCGCCTCTTCGGGGTCGAACACCGGCGGCAGCACCTCGTAGGCGACGGAGACCTTCCGGCAGCCCTCTTCCGCCGCCCTGACCGAATCGGCCAGCACGGCGACCACACGCTGGCCGACGAAGCGCACCGTATTGTCGAGAATGAAGGTGTCGTCCGGATCGACGAGATGGTCGGTGTGGATCGCCGTGGTGAAACGCTTGCGCGGCACATCCTCCCAGCTGTAGACCCGGTGCACGCCGGGAACGGCGAGTGCGGCCGCCTTGTCGATCGAGACGATCCGGGCATGCGCGTGCGGTGAGTGCAGCACCTTCAGGTGCAGCATGCCGTCGATATGGGTGTCCATCGTGAATTCGGCGTGGCCGGTCACCACCTCGTCGGCCGCCGGTGCGCCGACGCTTTTGCCGACGGCCTCTCCCGGTGCGGCTTTCTCCACTCCGGCGACGCCCTTCACGGCGTCCTCGATTCCCCGATAGCCGGTGCAACGGCACAGGTTGCCCTTCAGTGCCCGCGGCAGGTCTTCCTTCTGGGCCTCGGTGAGCGCCGCCGACGTCATGATCATCCCCGCGGTGCAGAAGCCGCACTGGAATCCCGGCGCGTCGCGGAACTGCCGCTGCATCGGATGCAGATCGCCGGGCGCCCCGAGCCCCTCGATCGTCGTCACTTCGAGGCCGTCCGCGCGGAACGCGGGGGTGATGCAGCTGTGTACCGGCTCGCCGTTCAGCCACACCGTGCACGCGCCGCAATCGCCCGCGTCGCAGCCCTTTTTGACGCCATGGTGGCCGAGTGAGCGGAGGAAGGTGCGCAGGCACTGACCGGGTTCCGGCTCGTCGTCGAAGGTCTTGCCGTTCACGATGTACGTCACACCGGGCCCCCAGCGATGAGTTCGCGGCGAATCTCTTCGGCGAAGTGCTGTGTCAGATGGCGGCGGTGGTCGGGGGTCCCATTGGGATCCGCGAACCAGACGCCTGCGGGGACGTCCTCGATACTCCGCCGCAGACTCCGGGCGTCGGGCATGGTGTCGAAGGCGATGCGCACGGGCCGGTCGGTACCGGCGGTGATGGTGAGCGACAAGTCGCTCGTGCCCGGCGTTTGCGTACCGACGAGGAATACCGTTGAACGGCCGAGTCGGGTCAGCGAGAAGCGGCGGTGCCCCTGGCGCTTCCTCAGCGCGTGGGCCGGAATGTGGATACGCCGCAGAATTTCCCCGGGACCGAGGACGTTCCGATTGTTGCCGGTCACGAAGTCGAGGGCGTCGACGTTTCGTGCCGTCCCGTCAGGAGCCCACAGTTCGTACCGCGCCTCGAGTGCGACCGTCAACGTGATCATCGGCCCGGCGGGCAGCGACAGACAGATGTTTCCGCCGACTGTCGCCGAATTCCAGACTTTGAACGAGGACAAGAACGCCTCGCAGCTCTTCGCCAGCAGACTGCCCGCGGCCCAGTCATCCGGCGGGGCAAAGGCATGAAGGTCGCGGATGGTACAGGTGGCGCCCACGTCGAGACCCGTGTCACTCGGGACAAGGGAATTCCAGTGCAGCCCTGTCAGATCGATCAGGCGGCGCAGGCCCGGCTGCTCCACGGAATACAGCCAGGTGCCGCCGGCGAGCCAGGCGTCACCTTCTCGCCAGTCCACGCCTGGTCCGGAGGACGGTCGCCGTATCACTTCGGTGATGGTGTTGAGGTCCATGGGAAGTGATCTCCCTTACGGCGGACGCAAACACTTCTCTCCAGCGTATCGCTGAACCGGTGACCCGCCCGAGTTGCGGAACTCGGGGAAAGGTGCTGGGCCGTTATGGAGGTGAGGGAATCGCCGTGCCTTTCCCGTCTCAGCTCTCCGGGGTGCGGGCACCCGAGGCGCGGGTCCGGAAGCCCGCCGGGGTCTCGCCCGCCCGGCGGCGGAAGAACTTGGTGAACACGGTGGCGTCCGGGAAGCCGAGCCGCTCCCCGATGGCGGTGGCGGACAGCTCGGTGTGCACCAGCAGCCGCTTCGCCTCCAGCAGCACCCGGTCGTCGATGAACCGCTTGGCACCGCAGCCGACGGCGGCGCGGGTGGCGCGGGTCAGGGTGCGGACGCTGTAGCCCAGCCGGGCGGCGTAGTCCTCCACCCGGTGCGTACGGGCGAAGTCGCGCTCCACCGCCCGCCGGAACCGCCGGAACGCCTCGCTGCCCGCGTCGCGGTCGCCCTCCGCGCCCGGCAGATGTGCCAGCCGCAGCACGAGCACGGCCACCAGGTGGCGCACCACCTCGACATGGGCCTCCAGCGGCCCGGCCATCGCCCGGTACTCGCTCTCCAGCAGCTCCCGCGCGGCCCGTACCGCCTTCCCGGCTTCCCCTTCGGGGACGAGGGGCGACTGCCACCCGTAACCGTGCAGCCGGGCGGCCTCCGCGGTGGCCGCGCCCAGATAGCCGGACGGGAAGAGCACCACGGTGCCCGCTGCGGCGGTGAGGTCGGAGCGGAACTGCTGGACCTGGCCGGGGCGCACCCACATCCAGCTGCCCTCGGTCAGCTGGTGCTCCGTGAAGTCCACCGAACAGCGCAGCATCCCGGAGCGCACGGTGATGAGCTGGTGGAAGCTGAGCCGCAGCGGGGCGTAGGCGTCGAGGTCATGGCCGCGGGCGCGGTCGAGCAGCCCGGCGAAGTCGAGGACCGCCGCTCCCGGCGGCACTCCCACGGAGGGCCGGAACGGTACCTCGGTGACCTCAGCGTGTCCGTTTCTGTCCATAGCGCGTCTTCAGTGTACGGCCGTGGACCACCAGACCGCATCTAGCGTGGAGTACGGACCGAGGGCGCGGTGACCGAAAGAGTCGACGCCCGCCATATGTCAGCAAGCGAGCCGAGAGAGCCGAGGGAGAGTGCCGCCGTGCGATTGATCGTGGGCATGACAGGAGCCACGGGTGCCGTGTTCGGCATCCGGCTGCTGGAGGCGCTGGCCGAACTGCCGGAGGTGGAGACCCACCTGGTGCTCAGCCGCTGGGCCCGGACCACGATCGAGCTGGAGACCGGCCGGTCCGCCCGCGAGGTGGCCGCGCTCGCCGACGTCACGCACTCCCCCGAGAACCAGGGCGCCACGATCTCCTCCGGCTCCTTCCGGACCGACGGCATGGTCATCGCGCCGTGCTCGATGAAGACGCTCGCCGGGATCCGCGCGGGCTACGCCGAAGGGCTGGTCGCCCGGGCCGCCGACGTGGTCCTCAAGGAGCGGCGCAGGCTCGTCCTGCTGCCGCGGGAGACCCCGCTCAGCGACATCCATCTGGAGAACATGCTCGCGCTGTCCCGGATGGGGGTGCGGATGGTGCCGCCCATGCCCGCCTTCTACAACCACCCGCGGTCGGTGGACGACATCGTCGACCACATCACGGCCCGCCTGCTCGACCAGTTCGGCCTGCCCGCGCCCACCGCCACGCGCTGGGGCGGCATGCGCGCCGCGCGCGTCCCTTCGTAGAGCCGCGCGCATCTCTTCATGAAAGGAGTCCCCATGGCCTATGACGACCTCCGCGGCTTCCTCGATGCCCTCGAGAAGGAGGGCCAGCTGCTGCGCGTCCCCGACGAGGTGATGCCCGAGCCGGACATCGCGGCCGCCGCCAACGCCGCCCCACGGCTGGGCGACCACGCCCCCGCGCTGTACTTCGACAACGTCAGGGGCTTCACCGACGCGCGCATCGCGCTCAATGTGCACGGCTCCTGGGCCAATCACGCGCTCGCCCTCGGCCTGCCCAAGGAGACCGGCACCAAGGAGCAGGTCGAGGAGTTCATCCGCCGCTGGGACGCCTTCCCGGTCGCCCCGGAGTGGCGCGAGGACCCGCCATGGGCCGAGAACACCCTGGAGGGCGAGGACGCCGACATCTTCCGGGTGCTGCCGCTGATCCGGCTCAACGACGGCGACGGCGGCTTCTACCTCGACAAGGCCGCGGTCGTCTCCAAGGACCCCGCCGACCCCGAGCACAGCGGCAAGCAGAACGTCGGCATCTACCGCATCGAGGTCAAGGGCAGGCGGCGGCTGGCGATCCAGCCGGTGCCGATGCACGACATCGCGCAGCACCTGCACACCGCCGAGGAGCGCGGCGAGGACCTGCCGGTGGCCATCACGCTCGGCAACGAGCCGGTGATCTCCATCGTGGCCTCCACCCCGATGGAGTACGACCAGAACGAGTACGAGCTGGCCGGTGCCCTGCGCGGCGCGCCCGCCCCGGTCGCGAAGGCCCCGCTCACCGGGCTGCCCGTGCCGTGGGGCAGCGAGGTGGTGGTCGAAGGGGTCATCGAGGGCCGCAAGCGGGAGATCGAGGGGCCGTTCGGCGAGTTCACCGGACACTACTCCGGCGGCCGCACCATGCCTGTCATCCGCATCGACCGGATCTCGTACCGCACGCGCCCGGTGTTCGAACACCTCTACCTCGGCATGCCGTGGACCGAGGTGGACTACCTGATCGCCGCCAACACCTGCGTACCGCTGTACAAGCAGCTCACCCGGGACTTCCCCGAGGTCCAGGCCGTCAACGCGATGTACACCCACGGGCTGGTCGTCATCGTCTCCACCAAGAAGCGGTACGGCGGCTTCGCCAAGGCCGTCGGCATGCGGGTGCTGACCACCCCGCACGGCCTCGGCTACGCCGCCACCGTGATCGTGGTGGACGAGGACGTCGACCCGTTCAACCTGCCGCAGGTGATGTGGGCGCTGTCCACCAAGATGAACCCGGACGGCGATCTGGTGCAGGTCCCGGGCCTCCCGGTGCTCGAACTGGCCCCGCAGGCCCGTACGCCCGGCATCACCGACAAGCTCGTCATCGACGCCACCACCCCCGTCTCCCCCGACGACCGCGGCAACTACGGCACCCAGGTGCGCGATCTGCCGGAGGCGGCCGCGTGGCTGACCCGGCTCCAGCAGCTCGCCGCCGCCCGCTGACGGCACCCACCACACCGAAAGGACCCCAGATGTCCACCACCCCACCCCTGTGCCCGCGCTGCACCCACGAGACGATCGAGCACATCTTCGACTCGCCGGTCCCCGGCGTCTGGGAAGTGCTCCAGTGCGGGCGGTGCCTCTACATGTGGCGCACCAGCGAACCCGCCCGCCGCACCCGGCGCGACGCCTATCCCGAGGCGTTCATGATGACGCCCGGGGACATCGACGCCGCGCCGGAGGTACCGGCCGTCCCGCCGCTGCGGACACCGGCGGCCTGATACGGCTACCAGGTGACGGGGAGCGCGTGGACCCCGTAGATCACCGCGTCGTACTTGAACGGCACCTGCTCCAGGTCCGTCGCCAGGCGCAGCGTGGGGATGCGGCGCAGCAGGGTCGGGTAGAGCACCTGGAGTTCCATGCGGGCCAGCGGCTGGCCGAGGCAGTGGTGGGTGCCCGACCCGAACGCCTGGTGGCCGCGGGCGTCGCGGGCGATGTCCAGCCGGTCCGGGTCGGGGAAGACGGACGGGTCCCGGTTGGCCAGTTCGCCGAGCAGGATCACGCCCTCACCGGCCCGGATGGTGCGGCCGGCGATCTCGATGTCCTCCAGCGCCGTACGGCGGCGTCCGAGGTGGACGACGCTGAGGTAGCGCAGGAGTTCCTCCACGGCGGAGGCGACCACCTTGGGGTCGTCGGTGTCGCGGACCCGGGCCAACTGCTCGGGGTGTTCGAGCAGCAGCAGCGTCCCCAGGGTGATCATGTTGGCGGTGGTCTCGTGGCCGCCGAGGAGCAGCAGCACACCCATCGCGACCGCCTCGCGGCGGGTCAGCGCCCCGGCCTTGATCTGCTTGCCGAGGCTGGAGAGCAGATCGTCCCCCGGCTCGGTGAGCTTGGTGTCCACGAGCTGTTCCAGGTAGGCGCCCAGATTGCCGTGCGCGGTCTGCCGCTCCTGGGGCGTGGCCACGGCGGAGACGAGCACCTTGCTGTTGGTCTGGAAGAACTCGTGGTCCTCGTAGGGGACGCCGAGCAGTTCGGAGATGACCAGGGACGGGACCGGCAGGGCGAGGGCCTGGACCAGGTCGGCCGGGTTCGGACCGGCCAGCATGCGCGTGATGAAGTCGTCCACCATCTCCTGCACGACCGGGCGCATCGCCTCGACCCGCCTGATGGTGAAGGCGCCGCTGACCATGCGGCGCAGCCGGGCGTGCTCCGGGTCGTCCATCCCGACGAAGCTCAGGTCGGTGGCTCCGTGGTCGCCGCCCGAGTGGTCGACGGGGCTCGGGAAGCCGGGGTGGGAGAAGTCCGCGCTCAGCCGGGGGTCGGAGAGCAGCGCCTTCTGTTCGGCGTGGCTGGTAACCACCCACGGCGTGCTGTCGCCCCAGGACCGGACCCGGGTCAGCGGGCCCCACGCGGCCAGGCCGCGCAGCTCCGGGGACGGGTCGAAGGGGCAGGCGGCGGACCGCGGTTGGGGAAATGCGGGGATCTCGGCCGACGTGCCGTCGGCCACGGGTGCGGTGGTCATGGTCTTCCTCCGGTGGGCGTTCTGGGGTGGCCGGTCACGTTCCGACGGCGAGCGCCGCCACGGGCGGCTCGGCGAGCAGGGCCCCGCGGTGCAGCCGGGTCTGCTTGGGCATGTTCCAGCCGAGGACGCCGATGACCCGGCCGTGGCGGCGGTACTGGGCGACGAACCGGCGGTCCGTAACCGCGCCCTCCACGACGGCCATCTCGGCGTCGGTGGACGGCAGCCCGTGCACATGGATCTTGGCGTCGAACTGGTCGGTCCAGAAGTACGGAACGGGGGTGTACGGCTTCTCCTCGCCGAGGATGTTCCCGGCGACCGCGGCCGCCTGTTCGACGGCGTTGGTCCGGTTCTCCAGCCGCAGCGTGGCCCCGAGGCCGGTGTGGTGCCAGCGCGCCACGTCGCCCACGGCGTAGATCCCGTCCGCGGCCCGGCAGTACGCGTCGCACACGACCCCGTTGTCCAGGGTGAGGCCGCTGCCGGTGAGCCAGTCGGTCTCGGGGACGGCGCCGACCGCGATCACGACCACGTCGGCGGGCAGCACCTCGCCGTCGACGAGGCGTACACCGGCCACCCGGCCGCCCTGTGCCGTCAGTCCGTCGACCGCGGTGCCCAGCCGCAGCGCCACGCCCTGTTCGGCGTGGAGCTCGGCCAGCAACTCCGCTACCCGGGAGCCGAGTTGGGCGGCCATCGGGGCCGATTGGGGCCCGGCCAGGGTGACGTCCACGCCCAGGGACCGCGCGGTGGCGGCGATCTCGGCACCGAGCACCCCGTCGCCGACGACCACGGCCCGGGCCGCCGTCAGCAGGTCGGCCCGTAGCGCCGCCGCGTCGTCCAGCGAGCGCAGCACGTGGACTCCGGCCGGGCCCTCCTGCCCCGGCAGCGCCCGGGGGCGCACCCCGGTGGCGACGACCACGGCATCGGCCGCGAGGTCGCGCCCGGACGCGGTGCGCACGGTGCGCGCCGCGGCGTCCAGGGCGACGGCCGGATCGCCGAGGAGGAAGGTGGCGTCCAGCGCGTCCAGGGCCTCCTCGGTCCGCAGCCGGGCCCGCTCGGGCGCCCAGGCCCCGGCGAGCACCTGCTTGGACAGCGGCGGCCGGTCGTACGGCGCGTGCGGTTCGGCGCCCAGCACGGTGATGCTTCCCCGGTGGCCCTTGCGCCGCAGGGATTCGGCGGTGCCGAGCCCCGCGGCGGAGGCGCCGACGATCAGCACGCTCGACGGCGGGTTCATGAGGTCTCGTTCAGCTGTATCGCGAGGGTCGGGCAGACGCCCGCGGCCTCGCGGACCGCGGCGTGGCTGCCCTCGGCGGGCTCGGCGTCGAGCAGGACGACGATGCCGTCCTCGTCGCGCTGGTCGAACACCTCGGGCGCGAGCAGCACGCACTGACCAGCGGCACAGCACTTCTCTTCGTCGACGGTGACCTTCATGTGCGGTTCTCCTCGGGGTCCTTGGCAGTGGTACGGGGGGTGACGGGCGCGAGCAGCAGCCCGGTGATGGCGTCGGTCAGCGCGACGGCGGTGTCCTCCCAGGACGGCTGTCGCGTATGGCTTCCATCGGCGAGGGCGCGCTCGCGCTCGGCGCAGGTGTGGGTGATCAACTGGCGGGCCATGTCGCCGCGTTCGGCCCGTGTCTCGTCGGACAGGAAGCCGAGGCAGCCGCCCAGCTCGTGGAGGATGTCCCACAGGGGCTGCCGGGTCAGGGCCTCTTCGGTGACGATCGCGCGCAGCACGGGGTCGGTCATCACCTGGACGGCGAACCGGGCGTGCCAGGACGGGACGCCCAGCGTGGCCAGGTGCTCGGAGGCGGGCCGCACCAGGCAGGCGACCCAGTCCCGGACCTCCCGGCTGCCGCGGGTCTCGTCCAGCATCCGCTGCCGGATGGCGTCGATGGCCGCGGAGTGCTTGCCCATGATGGCGCGCACCAGATCCGCCCGGGTGCCGAAGTGGTAACCGACCGCGGCGACGTTGCCCTGCCCGGCCGCCTCGCTGATCTGCCGGTTGGACACCGCGACGAGCCCGTGTTCGGCGTAGAGCCGCTCCGCCGCGGCCATGATCGCCGCACGGGTCTCCGCGGCGCGCTCCGTATGCGCGGTCCTGCCCTGGACACCGGCCATCGTGACCTCCTCACCCGATCGCGACTCGATCGTGCTGGGCTGTGGAGGCCACGTTAAAACAGATGAATTAAATAAAGCAACTGATTGAAAGGATCGATCTTCGCTGACGCGCCGCTACGGGGTTCAGTGCCCGGGTGCGGGCGGGCGGCAGCGCAGGGCGGTCACCCGCCCGGACAACCGGGCGGGGCCCGCGGCGTACGGAAGGAGCACGGTCTGCCCCTCCGTCACTTCCAGCGAGGGCCCGGAGGCGCAGGTCAGCGTCCCGGTGCCGGTGAGGCAGACCAGCACCGAGAAGCCCGCGTCCAGCGTGGCCGCCGGTTCGCCCCGGCACAGCTCGGCGCGGAACCAGGGGTCGGCGGCCGGTGGGAGCACGCTTCCGGTCCCGGCCGCCGCGCCCGGTCCGCGCAGCCGGTCCAGAGCGGCGGTGGACAGGCCCCGGCGGTCGACGCCGTCGAGGGCCAGGTCGAAGCCGAGGCCGAGATGGCCCTCGGCGGCCCCGTCGATCGCGAACCCCTCCCACTCCAGCAGCACGGAGAAGTCGGTCGGCTCCTGGAGTTCCACCAGCAGCACCCCCGCCCCGATGGCGTGCGGCAGGCCCGCCGGGCACAGCAGCGCGTCGCCGGGGGCGACCGGCACCCGGTGGACGGCGTCCAGCATCGCGCCCGCGTCCCCGGCCGCGACCCAGCCCGCCAGCTCGCGGGCGGTGACATCGCGGGCGAAGCCCAGCCGGATCTCGGCGCCGGGGGCGGCGTCGAGCACGTACCACGCCTCGGTCTTGCCGTGCGCGCTGTCCAGGTGGGTACGGGCGAACGCGCGGTCCGGGTGGGTGTGCAGGGGCAGCCGCTGACCGGCGTCCAGCAGCTTGACCAGCAGCCCGGTGTCGGCCCCGTACGCCGCCGTGTGCTCCGGCCCGAGCCATGCGCCCGGGTCGGCGGCCACTGCGTCGGCCAGCCGGGCGCCGCCCGGCAGCGTGGTCAGCCCGGCCGGGGACCGGGCGAAGCGGGAGGTGGTCGAGGCGACCCAGTCCTCGGGACGGTAGCCGTCACCGGTCGGCGCGGTGCGCCGGAAGCGGGCGATGGCGCCGGAGTCGCGGTAGAAGGAGCGCGGCTGATTAGGCGTCAGCGGGACGGGCGCGACGGCGGGCTCGGCGGTCATGCGGACTTCTCCCGGTCGGATACGGCCGTACGGAGGGTGGGCGCTGGAGACGGGGAGCGGCGGGCGGGTCAGGGGCGCCCGCCGCTCCCCGGGTCAGGGGGTCAGCCGGCCGGGTGCCAGTCGTGGAACCAGCCCTCGGGCAGCCGGTCCAGCGCGTGGTCGAGGGAGCGGCCCGGCAGGTACGGGCGGCCGTGCTCGCGGATGACCGCGTTCAGCTCGTCCAGCCGCCCCCGGGCCTGCTCGATGCCCTTGGCGCGCTCGGCCGGGTCATGGGTGGAGACGGCGTCGCGCCAGATGGACCGGCCCGCCAGGTAGCCGCACGCCCCGGCCTGCGCGGAGATCCGCACCTGGGTGCGGAAGTCCTCGTAGCCGACGCCCGCGGACAGGATCACCCACGGGACGCGCACCGAGGAGTCCAGCTCCTTGCACGCCGCGGCGGCCGCCTCGCGGCCCTGCTCGGTGTCGACGTAGCCGGGGAACTCGACCTTGAGCATGTCGACCCCGAGCCGGTCGGCCTCCACGGCGGACTCGATGATGCCCGCGACCCGGCGCTCCTTCCACTCCGCCGAGGACGGGTCCTCGCCGGGCAGCGGGTACCAGATGGGCTCGACGACCAGCGGCAGGCTCAGCTCCGCGCACTCGTCCACCAGGTCGCGTACCACCTGGCGCTGGTGTTCTGCGGTGGCCGGGTCGCCGTCCGGGCGGTACCACCACAGCAGCTTGGCCACGTCGGTGCCCGCCAGCTTGATCTGCCGGGTGGACCAGCCCTCGCGGTGGCGGGTGCGGCGCGGCCCCTCGGGGATGCTGTAGTCCTCGTCCTCGATGCTGGCCATCAGACCGACATCGCGCGGCACGGCGCCGCTCGCGGTGAGGTGGCCGACGCCGTAGTGGGCGTCGAGGAGTACGGCGGTCACGCTGGGCGCGACCGCGCGGATGACGGCGTCCTTCGCCCGGACCACGTCCGCGAAGCCCACCGTGGAGGGGTCCGGGGCGAGCAGTTCGGCGAAGTCCGAGAGATGGTCGAGGGCGCAGATCAGGAAGAAGCCGTCCTCGCTGGTCACACGGGTCAGTCCGCGCAGCTTGCCCGGGTCGGTGGTCAGGTCAGGCGTGGTCATCGGGGTCCTTTCGGATACGGGTCGGGGCAGGGCCGGAATCGAGCGAGCGGGCGAGCAGCAGCCCGCCCACGAACGTGTCACCGAGGCCGATGGTGGCGGCGGGCCGGCTGAGGTGGGGCGCGGGGACGCAGTCCGCACGCAGCCCCTCCTCCAGCGGCCCGTCGGCCGGGCGGTCCTCGGTGTAGTCGGCCGCCGGTGGCGGCTCCAGGTCGGCGGCGGGGGCGCCGCGCGCGGCCCGCGCGGCGGCGAGCAGACTGCCCGTCATCAGCGCGGTCCGCTGTTCGGTGGGGTCGCCGCGGTGGACGGCCAGCACCCAGCCGTCCGCGTGCACACACACCCGCTCCAGGCCGTACGCGGTGGCGAACCGGGCCGCGGCGGTGACGGGCGAGGTGCGGGCCGAGGGACCGGCGAGCGCGGCGAGTTCGGACAGGCTCATGCCGACGGAGTCGGCCAGCGGGGCGTACTCGTCGCATCCCGCGCGCAGGGCGCGGACGCTGGCGAACTCGGCGAGTTCAAGGTGGAGCAGCGGCAGCCCGGCGTCCCGCCAGGTGCGGACGACGTCGGTGAGCCAGGCCCGATCGGCGGGCCCGGTGCCGTCCTCGGGCAGTCCGTTCATGCCGGACAGCAGGCCAGCCGCCGCGGTGCGGGCCAGTTCGCCGGAGCGGGCGGCGAACCACTCGTCGCGCTCGATCCCGTCGTCCATGAACCGCAGGATGATCCGGGAGGAGCGGGGCAGTCCGTCCGGCAGTCCGGGCGCGGAGGTGCCGGCGGCGAACTCCAGGATGCTGTGCGGCTGTTTGGCCGCGCCCGGAGCGTCCGTGTCCTGCCCGGTCAGCCGCCCGGCGGGGGCGGTGCCCCCGGCCGTGCACAGCGTCACATCGGGGTGCAGCACCGCGAGTTGCCCGGCGCTGCGGTCGGCCAGCGGGACGACGCTGGGCGCGCCGAGCACGGCGAGCGCCCAGGACGCCTGCGGTCCGGTGCCGCCGAGCTGCACCCGGTCGGGCGCGCCGAGCAGCGTGCCCACCCAGGCGGTGCCGCCGGGCCACGGTACGGCGATCTCGCCGCCGCGCCCGTGGTGGATGCGGCCTGTGACCTCGGCGGCGATCTCCCCCGCGGGTCCGGCCGCGGTGGTCGACGCGGCGAGGGCGGAGATCCGGTCCGGGTCCATCCGGTAGACGTGGTCGACGCAGGCGCTGAACCCGGCCAGCACGGGCGCGGCCCGCCGGGCCCCGGCGCGGACCCGGTCGGCCAGCGCGCGGTACCGCTCGGCCCACAGCTCGTCGCGGGCGACGACGCGCGGGATGGAGAGGCCGGTGCGGGAGGTCACTCCTTCACCGCCCCGGAGGTGATGCCCGCGACGATGCGGCGCTGGAAGAGCACCACGATCAGCACCAGCGGCAGCGTGACCACGACGGACGCGGCGGCCATGTCGCCCCAGGGGACGAAGTACTGGGACTGGAAACCCGCGATGCCGACCGGCACGGTCTGGTGCTCGGGCGAGGAGGTGAAGGCCAGCGCGAGCATGAACTCGTTCCAGTTGGTGATGAAGCCGAGCATTCCGGCGGCCGCGATCCCGGGCAGCGCGAGCGGCAGGATCACGCTGCGCAGGGTGCGCAGCAGTCCCGCGCCGTCGATGGCCGCGGCCTCGTCCAGCTGGGTGGGCAGGGACCGGAAGTGGGCGTACAGCACGAAGATCATCAGCGGCAGGGCGAGCCCGACGTACGAACCGGAGAGACCCGTATAGGTGTCGAGCAGCCCGAGGGAGTTGAGCACCAGGTAGAGCGGGACGACGATCGAGATCTGCGGGAACATCGACAGGCCGAGGACGACGGCGAGCACCACGCCCTTGCCGGGCACCGGCAGCCGGGCGAGCGCATAGGTGGCGAGCGCCGCCAGCGCCAGTCCGATCGCGGTCGCGGTGACCGTGACGATGACGCTGTTGACCAGGTACTTGCTGAACTCGTAGTCGGTGAACACGGCCCGGTAGTGCTCCAGCGTGCCCGGAACGGGCAGCCAGTGCGGGGTCACCGATGACAGATCGCGGTCCCGCTGGAACGAGGTGCTCAGCTGCCACAGGAACGGTGCGACGGACCACAGCACGACGCCCGTGACGGCGGCCCGGAACAGCATCCGGCGGGTCAGGGCCCGGCGGCGGGCCCGGATGGCGGCGGGCGCGGCGGGGACGGGCGCGGGGATGGCGGCCATGGCTCAGCCCTCCAGGGCGCGGTAGCGCCGGCTCAGGTAGTAGGCGAAGCCCGCGGCGATGAGCACTTCGGTGGCGAAGGCGGCGGTGGCGATCATCGAGCCGTAGCCCAGTTCGAGGCCGGAGAACAGGGTCTTGTAGCCGAAGGTGGACAGCGTCTCGGTGGAGTCCGCCGGTCCGCCGCCGGTGAGGACGTACGGCAGGTCGAAGACCCGGAAGGCGTCGAGGACCCGGATGAGGGCGGCGATCAGCAGGGCGGGCGCGATCACCGGCAGGGTGACGGAGCGGAAGGTGCACCAGGGCGAGGCGCCGTCGATCTTCGCGGACTCGCCCAGTTCCCTCGGTACGGTCTGGAGCGCGGCGAGCACCAGAAGCGCCATGAACGGGGTGGTCTTCCAGACGTCGGCGAGCCCGATGGTGGGCAGGGCGGTGTGCGGATTGCCGAGGAAGTTGATGTAGCCGTCGGTCAGATGGAGGCGGGTCAGCAGATAGTTGGCGACGCCGGACTGCCCGTCGAAGATCCAGCCGAACATGCGCGAGGTGACGACGGTGGGGATGGCCCACGGGATGAGGACGGCGGCGCGGGCCCAGCCGCGGCCGCGGAAGGACTGGTGCAGGACGAGGGCGAAGCCGATGCCGAGCGCCGTCTCCACCAGGGTGGTGCCGAAGGCGAACGCCACGGTGCGCCACCAGGCGTTCCAGAACAGGCCGTCGCCGAGCAGCCGGGACAGATTGGCGGTGCCGGTGAAGTGCGATCCGGTGGAGAACCCCGCGTCGTGCAGGGAGAGCCACAGGGTGCGCAGCACCGGGTAGAGGGAGACGGCGAGGACGGCGGCGAGCGCGGGCGCCAGCAGCACGACGCCCATCAGGCGCGGGCCGGCGGACGAGGACTCGCGCGGGGTTACGCGGCGGCGCGGGGCGTCGGGATCGGGCGTGAGCTGCGGCTGCTCCAGCGAGGGGGCACGGTGCTTGCCGCGCAGCGGGGAGTGTCCGGGCGTTCTGTGGAAGAAGGCGAGGTGGCCCATCAGACGATCGCCTCCAGGTCGCGCCGGGCGGAGCGGAGGGTGCCGCGCACATCGCCGTAGACCAGGGCGCGGGAGACCGCGGACTGGAGGGCGAGGCTCACCCGGGAGTAGTGCGGGGTGACCGGCCGGGGCACTCCGTTGCCGAACGCCTCCTTCAGCTTGACCATCGCGGGCTGGCCCTTGGCGAGCTTCTTCTCGTCGTAGACCGAGACGCGGGAGGGGGCGTTGCCGAAGTCGAGCGCGAAGGCGAGCTGCGCCTCGGTGCCGGCGAGCCAGTGCAGGAAGTCCATGGCACCTTCCTTGTTGCGGGATCCCGCCGCGACACCGAGCTGGTAGCCGCCGAGGCAGGAGGAGGACGTGCCGCCGGGAAAACTGGGCAGCGGGGCGACGTCGACCTTGCCGACGACCTTGGACTGGTCCGGGTTCTGGGAGACGCCGTAGACATAGCTCCAGTGCCGCATCATCCCGACCCGGCCCGCGGTGAACGGGCGGCGGCTGGGCTCCTCGTCCCACGAGAACACCTCGGACGGGCTGACCTTGTAGCGGTACACCAGGTCGCGCATGAACTGGACGGCCTCGACGCAGGCGGGGCTGTCCACGCCGACCGCGCCCGAGGGGTCGATGATGTGGCCGCGGTTGGACGCGATGAACTCGACCAGGTCGCACAGCAGGATCTCGGCCTGCTTGGCCTGCCACAGATAGCCCATGGGCACCCGGCGGGCCTGCATCTCGGCGGCGACGTCGGCCAGTTCGTGCCATTGGGTCGGCGGCTTCCGGCCGAGCGCGCGCATCAGGTCGGTGCGGTAGTAGAGGCCGCCCGCGTCGACGTACCAGGGCAGGGCGACGAGACTGCCCTGGTAGGTGCACGCCTGAACCACGCCGGGGAAGAAGGAGCGCCGGAGCGCCGCGGAGACGTCGCCGTCCAGGGGGTGCACCCAGCCCGCGTCGGCCAGCTCGGCGATCCACACCACGTCCTGGGCGAAGACGTCGACCGTGCCGTCCTTGCGGGCCAGCAGCTGGGTGAGCTGCTGATGGCATTCGGTGCTGGAGCTGGGCGGCGGCAGATTGCGGACGGTCACCCGGTAGCGGCTCTGGGCGGCGTTGTAGCGGTCGGCGAACGACTGCATCCCGGCCGCGCCACCGGTGAACGCCGCGCAGGCGAAGGTGAGTTCGGTCCGCTTGCCGCCACCGCCGCCCACCCGCGCGGCCGGTTCGTCACCCCCGCACGCGGTGAGCAGGGGCGTGGCGGCGAGCGCGCCGAGCGCTGCGGCGCCGGTGGAGAGCGCCCGGCGGCGGCTCCACGGTGGCTCGGGTGGGGTGGGTGGGTGCGGCTCCACGGAGACTCCCTTGACGCGGCACAAAAGCTATGCAGGAGGGGTACGCAGAAAGACGTACAAAGAAGCGCTGGTTTATGCGGCTCTTTGCTGCAAGCTACGGCGGCGGGACCCACCGGTCAAGGGTCGTGCTGCGGCTTCTTGCGGTAAGGTGCGAGAATCTGCGGTGTTGCGCAGCGTCGAGAAGGGGGACCCACACGATGACGTCAGCAGCAGAGGGCACCCGGGCGGCGAATCTGCCCGCGCGCCGCCGCGCCGACCTCACCGCCTTCATCCAGCAGCGCGGCCAGGCCACCATCGGGGAGCTGGCGAAGGAGTTCGCCGTCTCGGTCGACACCGTACGGCGCGATCTGGACCATCTGGCGGCGCGCGGCCTGGTGGCGCGCACCCACGGCGGGGCGGTCCCGGGCGGCGAGCTGGCCACGGCGGACAGCCCGGTGACCGACCGGCTGAACGAGCGCCGGGAGGCCAAGGACGCCATCGGGGCCGCCGCAGCCCGTCTGGTGCGGGACAACGAAACGCTGCTCGTCAACGGCGGCACCACGGTGCTCTCGGCGGTGGCCGCGCTCGGCGGACACCGGGGGCTGACGCTCGTCACCAACAACCTGCGGGTGCCGGGGATGGCTCCGGCCCAGGCCCTGCGCGATCTGTTCGTGCTCGGCGGCGGCTGCCGGACCACCGCACTGGTCACCATCGGCCCGATCCGCTTCCCCGACACCGCCGGGGTGAGCGCGGACACCGCCCTCATCGCGGTGGGCGGGGTCAGCGCCTCGGGGCTCTCGGTGTCCAACATCCCGGAGGCCCAGATGATCCAGGAGATGATGGACTCCGCGTCCCGGGTCGTGGTGCTGGCGGACTCCGCCAAGTTCGAGCGCCGGGCACTTGCCCTGATCTGCCCGCTCAGCCGCATCGACGTGCTGGTCAGCGAGCGGCCGCCGGGCGATGAGCTGGCCCGCGCCCTTGAGCGGGCCGACGTCACCCTCGCCGGTCCGTACCTCCCCGAGGACGGCTGACCCGAAAACGGCTGAACCCCGCCGGGCGCACAGGCACGGCGGGGCCCCGGGGCGGCCGGCGGATCACATGAGCCGGTCCTTGGCCTTGTAGTACGCCCCGGCGAAGGGCAGAAACCACGCCGTCCCGTTGTAGAAGGGCACCGGGATCTTCGGGAAGCCGATGCCGCGCAGCGGATTGGCCTCCGGGTGGCCGTCCATCACCTCGGCCATGGCGCGGCCCATGTACGTGGCCATCTGGACACCGTGGCCGCAGTAGCCCATGGAGTAGTACACGCCGTCGGCCTGGCCCGCGTGCGGGATGCGGTCGTAGGAGAACCCGACGCTGCCACCCCACACGTAGTCGATACCCACGTGGCTGAGCTGCGGGAAGATCTCCGCCATCTCGCGCTTCAGCACCGCTCCGCTGCGGCGGTCCGAGGCCGGGTCGGAGGGGGCGAAGCGGGCCCGGCCGCCGAAGGCGAGGCGGTTGTCGGGGGTGAGCCGGATGTAGTGGCCGATGTTCTTGGAGTCGACCACCAGCCGCGCCTTCGGGATGACCTCCCGGGCCAGCTCCTCGCCCAGCGGCTCGGTGACGATGACGAAGCTGCCGACGGACACCAGCCGCTTGCGGAACCACGGCAGCGACCGGTCGGTGTACGCGTCGGTGGCGGCCATCACCTGCTTGGCGCGGACGGTCCCGTGCAACGTCTCCACCAGGAAGGAGCCGTCCCGGTCGCGGGTCACGGCAGTGGCGGCGTTGCGCTCGTGGATGCGCGCCCCGGCCCGTTCGGCGGCGTCCGCGAGGCCGTGGACGTACTTGCCGACGTGCAGAGCGGCGCTGAGCGGGTCCAGCAGCGCGCCGTGGTAGTAGTCCGAGCCGAGTTCGGCGCGCAGCTCATCCCGGCTCAGCAGCACCGTCTCATGGCCGAAGTTCTCGGCCAGATCGCGCTGCTGGGCCTTCTTCTGCTCGAAGTGTTCGGGCTTGTACGCCACGCCGAGCCGGCCGCACCGGGAGAAGTCGCAGTCGATGCCCTCCTTCTCGGTCAGCTCCTCGACGACGTCGACCGCCTCGCGGAAGGCGTCGTACAGCTCACGGGCGCGCGGCTGGCCGTAGCGCTTGCGCGCCTCGCCGGTGGAGATGGTGATGCCCTGGGTGCACATGCTGCCGTTGCGCCCCGAGGCACCGGAGCCGATCTTGTCCTTCTCCACGAGCAGGACCTCGGCGCCCTTGCGGGCGCTGTGCAGGGCGGTGGACAGTCCGGTGAGACCACCACCGATCACCGCCACGTCCACGCTCTCGGGGAGCTCCTTGCCCGAGCGGTCGGGGAAGGGCGGGGCGGTGTCGAGCCAGTACGGGATCTGCTTCATCGGACGGCTCCTCACACACCGAGCAGGGCGGGCAGGCCCGACAGGTCGGACAGCTCGTCGTAGGGCTGGTAGGCGGTGCTGCCCCGGCGGCCGAACCGGTTGATCCACACCCGGCGGGCAAGACCCAGGTCACGGGTGGGGATGAGGTCGTACTCCCAGCCCTGGGCGGTGTGGATGACCTGGGACGGGTCGACGCCGATGGTCTTGTACGCGTACTCGAAGGTCTCCCGGGACGGCTTGTACGCACCGGCCTGCTGGGCCGTGATGACATGGTCGAAGTCCACGCCGATGCGCTCGATGTTCCGCGCGATCAGATCGTCGTTGGTGTTGGAGATGATGGCGATCTCATAGCGGGACTTCAGGGCCCGCAGCGCGTCCGGCACCTCGGGGAAGGGCCCGAAGCCGGACACGGCCGCCACCAGGGCGTCGCCGTCGGAGGCGCGGAACTCCAGTCCGTGCAGCCGCATCGCCTTCTCCAGGCTGGAGTGCAGCACCTCGTCGTACGGGCGGTAGGCCTCCAGGACGGCCTGGAAGCGCATCACCCGGAAGTTGTCGATGAACTTGTCGACGTCCAGCCCGTCCAGATCGAGCCGGTCCCCCAGCGTCTTCAGGGTCGCCGGAACGAGTTCGAAGTCGACGAGGGTGCCGTAGGCGTCGAAGGTCACTACCTGGCGCATGTTCTCCACCTCATTGGTTGTCATATGTGTCAGACCACCCGTTCGCCGGGGGCCACGATGGCGTCGAGGGCGGCCAGATCGGCCGCGTCGGGTATCCATTCGGCCGCCGCCGCGTTGGCGGTGGCCTGGTGCGGGGTCATCGCCCCGCAGATCACGGAGCCCACCGCGGGGAGCGCGGCGAGCCCGCCGACCGCGACCCGCAGCAGCGGCTGGCCGCGCTCGGCGCCGTAGGCCGTCAGCGCCTCGACCCGGTCGAGGGCCGCGTCGGTCAGCCACCCCTCCCGCCAGGACAGCCGGCTGCCGGGCGGCGGTGGTTCGCCCCGCCGGTACTTGCCGCTGAGCAGGCCGTTGGCCAGCGGATAGTACGGCAGCAGCGCGGTGCCCAGCCGGGTGGCCGCGGGGGTCAGCCCGGTTTCGGCGGTGCGGTCCAGCAGGTGGTAGCGGACCTGGGTGGAGACGAACCCGGCCAACAGCTGCGGCCCGGTCATGTTGGAGCAGCCGTAGTGGCGCACCACGCCCTCGGCCACCAGCTCCTCCAGCGCCGCGACGGTCTCGGCGACCGGGGTGACGCCGTCCGGCTCGTGGTACTGGTACAGGTCGATGTAGTCGGTGCCCAGCCGCCGCAGCGACATCTGGACGGCGTGCCGGAGGTACGCACGGGAGCCGCGCGGGCCGAAGCGGTCGTACTCCGGCCCCATGGCCATGCCGAACTTGGTGGCCAGCACCACGGTGTCGCGACGGCCCTTGAGGGCCGCGCCGAGCAGCCGTTCGCTGTCCCCCGCCTGGCCTCCCCCGCCGTAGCCGCCGTAGGTGTCGGCGGTGTCGAAGAGGGTGATGCCCGCGTCCAGCGCGGCGTGGACGACGGCCCGGGTGGCGTCCTCGTCCAGCCGTGAGCCGAAGTTGTTGCCGCCGAGGCCCACCACCGAGACGCGTGGCCCGGTGGCCCCGAGCTGCCGGTAGCGCATCAGCCCTCCCCTTCCGCAGCGCCCGCGCCGAAGCCGATGCACACGTTCTTCAGCTGGGTGTAGCTGTCCAGGGCGGCCAGCCCCTTCTCGCGTCCCCATCCGCTGTGCTTGTAGCCGCCGAAGGGCAGCTCCACTCCGGTGCCCACACCCACCGCGTTGACGTTGACCTGCCCGGCCCTGATCCCGTCGGCGAGGCGCAGCGCCCGGTTCAGGTCGCGGGTCCACACGTACGAGGACAGGCCGTACGGGGTGTCGTTGGCGAGGGTGAGGGCGTCCGCCACGTCGTCGAACTCGATGACGGTGATGACCGGGCCGAAGATCTCCTCCTGGGCGGTGCGGGTGTCGTTGGTGAGCCCGGTGAGTACGGTCGGCCGGATGAAGTACCCGTCGGCGAGCGCCGGATCGTCCGGGCGGCCGCCACCGGTGCGGACCGTGGCGCCCTCCTCGCGGGCCAGCCGCAGATAGCCCTCGACCCGGTCCCGCTGCCGGGCGGAGACCAGCGGGCCCAGGTCGGGGTCGGCCGGGCCCGGCCCCAGCCGCAGCGACTCGGCGTGGGCGACGAGCCGGGAGATGAACTCCTCGGCGAATCCGTCGCCGCGTTGCAGCAGCAGCCGGGTACCGGCCGAGCAGGTCTGCCCGGCGTTGCCGAACACCGAACCCGCCACCGCGCCCAGCGCCAGCTCCACATCCGCGTCGGCGAACACCACGCTCGGGGACTTGCCGCCCAGCTCCACCACCGAGGGCACCACATTGGCGGCCGCGCTCCGGGCGACGGATATGCCGGTGGCCACCGAGCCGGTGAAGGTGATCTGGTCGATGCCGGGGTGTCCGGCGAGGGCCGCGCCCGCCTCGCCGTCCCCCGGCACCACGTTGAGCACCCCGGGCGGCAGCCCGCACTCCAGGGCGATGCGGCCGATCTCCAGCGGCGTCAGGGGCGCCTCGGGGGACGGCTTGAGCACCACCGTGCAGCCCGCGGCGAGGGCGGGGGCGCTGCCGCGGGCGGTGTTCTGGAGCGGGTAGTTGAACGGAATGATCTGCCCGGAGACCCCGATCGGCTCCCGCACGGTGTAGTCGAGCAGCCCGGGGCCGAGCGGCACGGTCGTACCGCCCAGCTTGTCGGCGACGCCCGCGTAGAACTCGAAGTAGCGGGCGGCGGCCTCCACATCGGCCAGCGCCTGGCTCAGCGGCTTGCCCACGTCCAGCGATTCCAGCCGGGCCAGCGCGGCGGCCCGGCCGCGGATCTCGGTGGCGATCCGGTACAGCACCCGCCCGCGGTCGGCGGGGCGCAGCCGCGCCCAGTCGGCGGATTCGAGGGCGGCGCGGGCGGCGGCCACCGCCCGGTCCACATCGGCCCCACCGGCCTTCGCCACCTCGGCGATCGGGTTGCCGTGGGCCGGGTCGAGGACGGTGAAGGTGGCACCGTCCTCGGCGAGGACGGGCTTGCCGTCGACGAGCAGTTCGGTGACGGGCTCGTCGGTGACCGGCGCGTCGGTCGCTTCGCCGGTCGCGGGCGCGTCCGTCATGGCCGGATCTCCCCCTCGACCGCGCCGAAGATGACGACCTCGTCGCCGGGGCGCACGGTACGGATCCGGCGCACCCACAGCACGATGCCGTCCCGCGGGGCGCGCACCTCCTCAAGGACGCTCCCGTAGTGGTCGGCGATGGTGCCGATCAGATCGCCCTCCTTGCACTGTTCGCCGGGCGCCGCGTGGCCGACGAAGAACCCGCCGTCCGCCGAGCGGGCGAACGTGCCGCTCACCGCCGTGTAGCCGGTGCGCAGTTCGGTGTCGCCTTCGATCATGCCCAGTTGGCGCATGATGTTGCGCACCGAGGAGATGTGCAGGTCGACGGTCTCCTCGCGGTACGTGCCGCCGCCCGCCTCGATGGTGATGGCGGGCTTGCCCGCCTGGAGGGTGGACAGCCGGGCCGTGCCGCCCCAGGAGCCGCCCTTCCAGATCAGCTCGTGTCCGGCGGCGAGGCCGATGGGGGTGGCCAGTTCCTCGTAGCCGCCCTGCACGATGGTCAGCGGGGCGATCTCCCCGAAAGTGCCGCCGGTGTGCAGGTCCACCAGCGCGTCGATGGCGGGGATGACCTGGTCGACGAAGGTGGCGGCGAGCCGCAGCGAGTACGAGCCGTCCGCGTCGCCGGGGAAGATGCGGTTGAGGTTGGCGTGGTCGAGGCCGCTGACGCGGGCGGCGGCCTCGAAGGCCGGGGTGTTCACGCACGGGATGCCGACGAGGGTGCCGCGCAGCGTGGCGGGGTCGGTGGCGGCGACGACGCGGCGGACGGCCTCCATGCCGTCGTACTCGTCGCCGTGGACTCCGGCGTCCACGCACAGCACCGGCCCGGGTGCGGTGCCGTTGACGACGAGCAGCGGGATGCCGAGCTGCACGCCGTAGGAGTGGGCGCCGACCGGGATCAGGCCCTGGGCGCGCTCGCCGGGGGCGCAGGTCACGGGGCCGATGCTGTAGGGGGCGGTGTCGGTGGCCGTCATGGGCGGGATACCTCGTATCTGTGAGTGTCCGGGCGTGCGGTTCAGGCGGTGGGCAGGTGGGTGGTGGCCTCGTCGAGGGTGGCGCCGATGATGTCGACGATCCGGTCCAGCAGGGCGCGGTCGCTGATGAGCGGCGGCGCGATCTGCACCAGCGGGGCGGCGCGGTCGTAGACGCGGGCGAGCAGTCCGGCCTCGCGCAGCCGCCGCGGGATGAGGTCGCGTACGAGGGCGGCGCGCAGGGGTGCGCTGAAGGCGCCGTCCTCGGCGTCCCCGGCGAGTTCCACGGCGTAGAAGAAGCCCTCGCCGCGGATGTCGGCGACGATTGGCAGCGGTTCCAGCTCGGCCAGCCGCTTGGCGAGGTGTTCCTGGCCGCCGCGGACACCGGCCAGGATGCCGTCGCGTTCGATGATGTCGATGCTGCGCAGGGCGATGGCCGCGCACAGCGGATGTCCGCCGAAGGTGTAGCCGTGGTTCAGCACCTCGCCGGGGCGGTTGAGGACATCGGCGACCCGGGTGCTGATCATGGTGGCGCCCATCGGCGCGTAGCCCGCGGTCAGCCCCTTGGCGAGGGTGATGAGGTCGGGGCGGGCGCCGTAGCGGTCGCTGCCGAACCATTCGCCGAGCCGTCCGAAGGCGGTGATCACCTCGTCGGCGGCGAGCAGGAAGCCGTACTGGTCGGCGAGGCGTCTGAGCCCCTGCCAGTACCCCGCGGGCGGGGGGATGCAGCCGCCGCGGTTCTGCACCGGCTCGGCGATGAGCATGGCGATGGTCTCCGGGCCCTCGTCCAGGATCGCCGCTTCGAGGTCGGCGAGGAGGAGGCGGGTGAACGCGGCGTCGTCGAGCGGTTCGGGCAGCCGGGCGCGGTTGGTGTCGGCGATGAACCGGGTGGTCACGGCCGGGGGCCCGTACGGCTGGGTGAGGCCGGGGTCGTCGGTGAAGGACAGGGCGCCGAGCGTCAGCCCGTGGTAGGCGCCGCGGCGGGCGATGGCCTTGGTGCGGCCGGGTTCGCCGCGCAGCGTGTGGTACTTGCGGGCGATCTTCCAGGCGGTTTCGACGGCTTCGGCGCCGCCGCCGCTGAAGAAGGTGTACTCGATGTCCTGGGGCGCGAGTTCGGCGAGCCGGTCGGCGAGGGTGAGCGCGGTGGGGTGGGCGGAGCTGGACCACAGCGGGCTGTAGCACAGCTCGCCGAGCTGATGGCGGGCCGCCTCGGCGAACTCGTCGGCGTAGCCGTAGCCGAGCTGGGCGCAGTACAGGCCGGAGAGTCCGTCGATGAAGCGGCGGCCATCGGCGTCGTGGACGTAGGGGCCCTCGCCGCGGGTGACGACGAACAGATCGCGGCCGGGGGCGCCGATGGATCCGTTGGCGGTCATGTTGAGCAGCAGATGCCGCTCAATGGTGGCGGGACCGGTGGTGGGGAGGGGGATTTCGGTACTGGTCATACGGCATCGCCTCCGGGGGCGAGTCCGGCGGTGTTCTCCACCGACAGCAGCGCGTGCTGCCGTCCCGAGCCGATCCAGCGCACCAGGCCCACCAGGACGAGCGCGACCACCGCGAAGGCGATGAGCACGGCGCTGATCGCGGTCACGCTCGGGTCGACGTCGTACGACAGGGCGTTGAAGACCTGCACGGGCAGGGTCACGGTCCCGGCGGAGGACAGGAACTGGGAGATGAAGAACTCGTCGAAGCTGGTGATGAAGGAGAAGATGGCGGCCGCGACGATGCCGGGCGCGGCCAGCGGGAAGGTGATGCGGCGGGCCACGGTGAGCCGGCCCGCGCCCATGCTGGCGGCGGCGTCCTCCAGCCGTTCGTCGATGCCGCGCAGGGTGGCCACCAGGATCATCACCGCGATGGGCGACGCCAGGACGGTGTGGCCGAGCGCGATGGCGATGGGGCTGCCGAGCATCGAGGCGGGTTCGAAGAGCAGGAACAGGCCCAGCGCGGTGACGACCTGCGGAATCAGCAGCGGGCCGAGGACGAGGGCGTACACGGCGGAGCGCAGCGGGAGTTCGCTGCGGGTGAGCGCGGTGGCCGCGGTGATGCCGAGGATCACCGAGAACACGGTGGTGATGGAGGCCACCAGCACGCTGAGCGACAGCGCGGCGGGCCATTTGCTTCCGTCGGCGAACAGCGCCCGGTACCAGCCGAGGGTCCAGGTGGTGGGCGGGAACGAGCCGAAGGCGTCGCCGCCGAAGGAGGTGACGACGATGACGATGATCGGCAGGGCCAGGAAGAGCAGGATGAGGGTGGCGGCCACGGTGAGCGCGATCCGTCCGGTCCAGGTGCCACGCAGTCCGGTCATGACGCACTCCTCTTCCGTGCCGCGCCGAGGGACCCGGCGCCCTTGAGCAGCAGCAGTCCGGCGAAGGTGATGAGCAGCAGGACGACGCCCTGGGCGGCCGCCCCGTTCCACTGGTCCTGCTTCATCACCTGGTCGTTGATGAGCGAGGCCACCATGGTCTGCTTGGTGCCGCCCATCAGGGCGGGGGTGATGTAGTAGCCGAGGCACAGGATGAAGCTGAGCAGTCCGGCGCTGGCCAGGCCCGGGGCGACGAGCGGCAGATAGATCCGGGTGAAGATGCGCACCCGCCCGGCGCCCATGCTGGCCGCGGCGGCGAGCAGCCGCCGGTCGACGCCGCGCATGACTCCGTACAGCAGCAGGACGGTGTACGGGAGCATCACGGCGGTGGTGCCGATGACCACGCCGGTCTCGTTGTAGAGCATCCGGAACGGGGCGCCGGGCACCTTGAGTCCGGTGAGGGTCTGGTTGGCCAGGCCGTGGTCGCCGAGCAGGATGATCCAGCCGTAGGTGCGCACCAGGGCGCTGATGAAGTGCGGGACGACGACGATCAGCATGACAAGACCGGCCCAGATCGGCCGCAGCCGGGAGAGCGCGTTGGCGAGGACGAAGCCGATGGCGAGGCTCAGCAGAGACGTTTCTGCGGAGATCCGCAGCGTGGTGAAAAGCACTGAGAGGTTCGCGCCGCTGAGGGCGGAGGCGTACCAGTGCAGGGTGAGCGAGCCGTCGGCGCTCTTCAGGCTGAGCAGCAGGGTGCCGAGGATGGGGAAGACGAAGAGGACGAGCAGGTAGAGGACGATCGGCGAGGCGTTGAGCAGGCCGATCCGGGCCCTGCGGGTGCCCACCAGCCGATGGCGCAGCCCTCGGGGGCGGCTCGGCTTGGGGGCGCTGTGGGGGCGTACGGGCGCGGGGCGCACCAGGGAACCGGCCATGGCTCAGCCGTCCCGGTCTGCCGGGAAGACGTTGATGTCCTCCGCGTCGGCGGTCAGCCCGACCCGCTCGCCGGTGACGGGGGCGCGCCCGGCGGGCACTTCGAGGCGCACCAGCGGGGTGCCCTCGGCGATCCGTACCCCGGTGCGCACCAGGGTGCCCACATAGGTGACGGTTTCCACGGTCCCCGTACAGAAGCCCCGTTCGGGGGCGCAGACGCGGAGCCGTCCCGGCTGTACGGCGACCGTGACCCGGTCGCCGGGGTGCAGGGCGTGGGGGCGCGCGGCGAGCAGTCCGCCGTGGTCGACGCGGACCAGGGTGGTGTCGTCGTCGCCCTTCATCACCCGGCCGGGGAGGAAGTTGGCGGCGCCGAGGAAGTCGGCGACGAACGGGGTGCGGGGCCGCTCGAAGAGTTCGCGCGGGGTGTCGAACTGGTCGATGCCACCGTCCCGCATCACGGCGATGCGGTCGGAGAGGACCAGCGCCTCTTCCTGATCGTGCGTCACATAGATGACGGTCAGGCCGAGTTCGCGCTGGATGGCCTTGATCTCGATCTGGAGCTGGTCGCGGAGCTTCTTGTCGAGCGCGCCCAGCGGTTCGTCCATGAGGATCACCGGCGGGCGGTAGATCAGCGCCCGGCACAGCGCGACGCGCTGCTGCTGTCCGCCGGACAGCTCGCGCGGGCGGCGCCCGGCGAATCCGGCCATGCCCGCCATCTCCAGTGCCTCGTGCACCCGGGTGCGGATCTCGGCCTTGGGCACGCCGCGCAGCTGGAGCGGGAAGGCGAGGTTCTCGCCGACGGTCATGTGCGGGAAGAGCAGATACTGCTGGAAGACGAAGCCGAAGCCGCGCTTCTGCGGGGCGAGCCGGGTGACGTCTCGTCCGCCGACGGTGACGGTACCGGCGTCGGGTTCGACGAATCCGGCGACCATCATCAGGGTGGTGGTCTTGCCGGAACCGGAGGGGCCGAGGAAGGTGACGAACTCCCCCGCCGCTATCTCCATGGAGGCGGAGTCCACGGCCACGGAGCTGCCGTAGGTCTTGTGGAGCCCCACGATGGACAGGGCCTTGCCGGTGGGCGACGTCTGCCCGGATGCGGTCGTCATGGCGGGTGCGGGGTCGGCGATGTGGAGGTCAGGCACGGGACCACTCCAGCCAGCGCTTGTTGATGGCGTCCTCGTGTCGGACCCACCAGGCGACGTCCAGGTCGAAGCCCGAGTCCAGGTGGGCGGGCGAGCTGGGCAGCATCGCCTTGACGTCGGCGGAGAGGTGGTCGTACGCGGACGGCACGACCGGGCCCATCGGGTAGATCCTGGCGAAGTTGGCCTGGACGTCGGGCCGCAGCGAGAAGTCGATGAGCTGGTAGGCGGCGTCGGTCTTGTCGGTGCCCTCGGGGATGCCCCAGCCGTTGGACTGCCTGCGCGCGCCGTTCCACTGGTACGCCATCGGGCTGCCGCCCTTGATCAGCGCGTCCAGCCGCCCCTGCCAGACACTGGTCATCACGACTTCCTTGCGGCCGAGCAGCACTCCGGGGAGCGCGCCGGTGTCCCAGTACTTCTTCACCGATCCCTTGATGCGGTCCATGGACTTGAAGGCGCGGTCCACGTCGAGCGGGTAGAGCTTGTCCATGGGCACGCCGTCGGCGAGCAGGGCGAATTCCAGCTCGGGCAGGTCGGCGTCCTGGTTCTGGAGGGAACGGCTGCCGGGGAACTTCTTCGTGTCCCAGAAGTCGGCCCAGTTCTTGGGCTTGCGGCCGCCGAAGGCGTCGGTGCGGTAGGCCATGACGCTGGCCCAGTAGTTCTTGCCGATCGAGTAGTCGGTGACGAGCTTGCTCGCGACCCGGGCCTTCTTGAAGTTCTTCAGCCGGTCGTGGTCGAGCTTCTGGAGGGCGCCCTGCCTGCCCAGCTTGAGGAAGTCGGCCATCGAGTCGTCGATGACGTCGAACTGCGGCCTGCCCTGCTTGATCTGGGCGAGCATCTGGGCGTACTGGATGTTGACGACCTGGATGGAGATCCCGGTCTCCTTGGTGAAGGCGTCGTACAGCGCCTTCTGGTTGGCGTCCCCGTAGGTGCCACCGCTGTTGCGGACCGTGAGGGTCTTCTTTCCGCCGCCGCTGGCGGCTCGGCTGGTGCCGGTGCCGCAGGCGGCCAGCGACGGCAGGGCGGCGACGGCGGCGAGGCCACCGGCTCCGCGCAGCAGCGCTCTGCGTCCGATCAGGGGATCTCTCATCACTGCACCTCCGGGTTGTGCGGGTCTGGCGGGTCGAGCGGACCATCAGGAATGGACGAGGGGGAAGGGGTCGCTATGGCGGCGAGTTCGGCGCCGGTGGCGACGGTGAGGCCGTTCATCCCGTAGAAGAGACGGCCGGTGGCAGGCGCGGTGACCTTGTGCTCCCGGCCGTCGGCGGGGTCGACGAGCCGGCCGAGGCTCTGGCCCTCGGCCACCTCGCCGCCGCGGCCGGTCTCCGGGTACCACAGCCCGGTGGCCGGGGAGGTCACGGACGCGGCCCACACCCACTCCCGGGTGGCGGGCCGCGGCCCTGCGTCCGGCAGCGGGTCGAGGGTGCCGAGGTGGCGCAGCAGCCGGAAGAGGCCGTCGAGCAGGGTGGTCGTGGTGGCGGGGTCGCGGTCGCCGAGCTGGCCGGTCTCGACGAGGATGGCGGGGACGCCCTGGCGGGCCGCGGCGGCGTGGCTGTTGCCGCCGGTGGCGCCGGTGCCGAAGATGACGTCCGGGTAGCCGACGGCGTGGGCCATGCCGCGGGTCTTGGCGTCCAGTGCGGCGTCGCCGGTGAGACGGTAGCCGACGAAGTCGGTCAGGGTCTCGTCGATGCCGCCGCTGTGCAGATCGGCGTAGGCGTCCGCGCCGGGCAGCAGGTTCGCGAAGAGCCAGGCGGCCAGCCGCTCGGTGGGTCCGCCGTCCGGGTCGCCGGGGAAGACCCGGTTGATGTTGACGCCGTCCAGCGGGGACGCCCCCAGGCGGCCCTGGTAGACGGCCGGCGGGTTGGCGACCGGGCAGAGCACGACCTGTCCGCACACGTCCTCGGGGGTCAGCAGACCGGCCAGCCGCGCGGCGGCGTCGACACCGGCGAACTCACCGCCGTGCACCCCGCCGGTGAGCACGACGCGGGGCCCGGGACGGACGCCGTTGACGAGCGTGACCGGGAGGTCGGCGGTGACCGGGCCGAGGTCCACCGGGACGGTGCCCCGGGCCTTGCGGCCGGTGTCGGCGGTCAGCGGACCGACGGTCAGTGTCATCTCGTACCTTCCGTGAAGGCTCAGGCCGCGGTGCGGCCGCGCGTGGACAGGAAATCGATGGGCTGGAGGGTGTCGCCGTCCAGCGCGAGGTCGGCCGCGATGTCGCCCATGGCGGGCGAGAGCTTGAAGCCGTGCCCGGAGAACCCGGCCAGCAGCACGATGTCCTCGCACCCCGGCAGCGGGCCGACCAGCGGGCGGCTGCTCTCGGTGTAGCCCTCCATGAAGACCGAGAGCCGGACCGGGTCGGGGTGCAGATCGGGCATGTAGCGGCGGGTCAGCTCGGTGAAGTCCGCCAGCTCCTCCGGTGCCACGGTGCGGTCCAGCCGCTCCGGATCGGGCACCGGGCGGTGCAGGGCGCGGGACAGGCCGAGCTTGACCGAGACGCCGTCGGGCGAGGGCAGCCCGTAGCAGTGGGTGGGCGCGGTACGGATGAAGGCGGGCGCCTCGGCGCCGTGCCACTCGTGGTCGGTGGGCAGGAACCAGGCGTTGATCAACCGCCGGATGTCCACCTCCCACTCCAGGTCCGGCAGCAGTTCGTTGACCCAGGGGCCGACGGTGACCACGGCGGAGTCGTACATCTCGGTGCCCTGGTCGGTGGTCACGGCCACGCCGCCACCCGCCGGGGCCACCTCCCGCACTGGTGTGTAGCGGTGCAGCCGGGCACCCAGTTGCCCGGCGCGGGCGGCCGCGGTGTGCACGCTCAGTTCGGGGCGCAGAAAGCCGGCGTTGCGGTCCAGTACGGCGGCGTCGCCGTCCTCGATGCGGAACTGGGGGAAGCGCTTGGCGAGCGCGTCCGCGTCCAGCACCTCGTGGTCCAGGCCGTGTTCGGCGATGGACTGGAGGACCGTGCTCATCTGATGGTGGTCGGTGGGGCCCATGAGCAGACATCCGGTGAGCCTGCGCAGCTCGCGGCCGGTCTCCCGCTGGAGCTCCTTCCACAGCGCGTCGGCGTGGCGCAGCAGCGGTACGTAGCGGGAGTCCTCGAAGTGGGCGCTGCGGAAGATCCGGGTCTCGCCGCCCGCCGCGCTCCGGTCGTGGCCGGGGGCGTACCGGTCGTACCCGGTCACCTCAGCGCCCCGGGAGGCCAGCCGCCACATGGCCTGACTGCCCATGGTCCCGGTGCCGATGACCGCTACGCGCTTCCTCGTTGCCACGGATGCCTCCTGGGGTGGAGTGGAGAGGTTTCCCGGACGGCTGTTCCACCATGTGGCATGCCGTGCTAGATTGCAGCATCAATGTCGCAGCGCTCCCCAGGCCGGTCAAGAGCCTGCGGCGAATCATCGAGAACTTAACGGCGGAAACCCGATGGAAATGAAGAGCGTGATCCGCAGTCTTCGCATCCTCGAAGCGGTCGCCCAGCACCAGCCGGTGACCGTCGGCGAGCTGACGAAGATCTTCGAACTGCCCAAGTCGACGGTGCAGCGCACCCTGGTGACACTCAGCGAGGCGGGCTGGCTGCGCGCCAGCCGGGGCGACACCACGCGCTGGGAGGTCGGCGCCCGGGTGCTCGCGGTCCGCCCGGCCGCCCACCAGGGGTCGAGCCTGTTCGCGGCGGCGCGCGAGCCGATGTGCCGACTGCGCGACGCGGTCGACGAGACCATCCACCTGTCCGTCCCGGACGGACTGCGCTGCATGGTCATGGTCGACCGGGTCGACTGCACCCAGGCGGTGCGCACCTATCACCAGGTCGGCGACACCTCGCCGATGCACGCCACGGCCACCGGCCACGCGGTCCTCGCCCTCCTCCCCGCCGACGAGGTCGACGAGGTCATCGCGGACGGCCTGGACCGCTACGGCGACGCCACCATCACCGACCCACGGGAGCTGCGCCACGAGCTGGAGCGGGTCCGGCGGGACGGCTACGCGGTCAATCGCAACCAGTACCTGCCCGATGTCTGCGCCATCGCCGCGCCGATCGTCGCGAAGAGCGGAACACCGGTGGCCACCGTCGCCATCTCCATGCCCGACTCCCGCTACGACGCGGACGAGGTGGACCGGTGGGGGCGACTGGTGGCCGACACGGCGGCGGAGATCAGTGCCCGTCGTTTCGAATGATGTCGGTGATGTCTGTGTTGTCAGGAGATATCCGGGTCATGCTCCGCGAGCGAATGCCCCTTTGTCAATAAGTCGATTTCTTGGGCCAGACATCCGACCTATAGCACGGAATTTCTTGAGCAGGACCCTGAAAATCGCCTCCTTCCGTTGACCTCATCCGATGTTTCTCCTAGGTTTCGGTCGACCCTGAACACTGGAGGCGGTAGATGAGATCCACGCTCAGGCGCATGTCCATGGCCGCCGTCGCGGCCATGGCCGTCCTCACCGCGGCCGTGCCGGGCACCGCGACGGCGCAGGGAGGGCAGGGGCAGCAGGGGCGTACGTACTACGTCGCCACCTCCGGCTCCGACCGGGACAGCGGCAGCGCGCGGCAGCCGTTACGCACCATCGGCCGCTGCACCGACCTGGTCCGACCCGGGGACACCTGTCTGATCCACCGCGGGACCTACCGCGAGCGGGTCGCCCCGCCCTCGGGCCGCGCGGGCGCCCCGGTCACCCTCGCGGCGTACGGGGACGGGCCGGTCATCGTCGACGGGACGCGGACCGTGAGCGGCTGGAAGGACGCGGGCGGCGGTCTGGTGGCCGCCGATGTCGACCTTCCGCTCGCCCGCGACGAGAACGCGCTGTTCCTCGACGGCGGCCGCGCCATGGAGGGCCGCTGGCCCAACTCCGGCCCCGATCCGCTCAATCCGTCCTGGGCGGTCGCCGAGCGCACCTCCACCGACCAGCACATCGACGACCCCGACCTGCCGGGCGGTGATCTCACCGGCGCCACCGTCCATCTCTGGGCCGGATCCAACCCGTGGAGCCAGCAGACCGGCACCGTGACCGCCACCTCGGACGGCGCCCTCGATTTCAAGGGCGGCAATTACCGCTGCACCCCGCTGTGCATGGGCGACCAGAACTATCGCAATTACTACCTGGTGGGCGCGAAGGCCACCCTCGACCAGCCCGGTGAGTGGTATTACGACACGGGTGAGAAGCGGCTCTATCTGGTCCCGCCCAAGGGCGGAATGGCGGGCCACACGGTGACCGCCAAATACCAGAAGTGGGGCCTGGACCTTGTCGGCAGCTCCCATGTCACCGTCCGCGGCCTCGGCCTGTGGGGCACCTCGCTGCGCACCGGGGAGAAGAGCACCGGTGTGCTGGTGGAGGGGTTGCGGGCGCGCTACATCTCCGAGTTCTCCACCCTGCCCATGCCCCTCGACGACGAGCTGGCCATCCCGCCGGGCGAGGGCCACATCGTCGCCTCCCGGGTGCTCGACTCCGGCGTCCAGATCCTCGGCACCGGCAACACCCTGCGGGACAGCGACATCGGCTACTCCGCGGGGACCGGTGTACTGCTGCGCGGCAGCGGCAACACCATCACCAACAACTACATCCACGACGTGGGCTGGATGGGCAGCTACACCCCCGGCATCGAGATCAACGGCAGCGGGCACACCGTCACCCGCAACACCGTCCGGCGCACCGGCCGGGCGAGCATCGACACCGCCTGGCAGCTGAACGGGGTGCCGTTCCACGACAACCGCATCGCCTACAACGACCTGTCCGAGGCGATGCGCACCTCCCGCGACGGCAGCCCCTTCTACGTCTGCTGCAACCTGGACGCGACCGGTACGAGCGTCGACCACAACACCGTGCACGACGCGGACGGCCAGGTCGGGTACTACATCGACAACTCCTCCAGCCAGTTCCTGCTGCACCACAACGTGGCGTACAACACCGGCACCCGCGGCACCTTCTTCAACGGCCACAGCGGGGTGAGCCTCGGCAACCGCGACCACAACTCGACGTACGGGGCGGGCGTTTCCACCGCCGTGCGGCTGAGCGGCGCGACGGACGCCACCGGTACATACGTCAGCAACGACGTGGCGCTCGCCCCGATGGAGATCTCCGGACCGGGCGATCCGGCCCCCGTCGTACGGAACAATCTGGTGCCACCGGCCGATCCGAAGTACACCGACGTCCGCAACGGCGAGCTGTGGCCGCGCGCCGGGTCCCCCGCCATCGACGCGGGCGAGACGGTCGACGGAGTGACCGGCGGGGTACGCGGCGACGGGCCCGACCAGGGCGCGTACGAGTACGGCGCGCCGATCTGGTCCGCTGGATGCGACCTGCCCGGATGTGAGTCGCGGGTGCGCAACGACGGGTGGAAGGCCACGTTCTCCGGGGGCGGCGACGCGTCGGCCGCCGTCGACGGGGTGCAGACCACCCAGTGGAAGGCAGACACCGCCCAGGCCGCCGGGCAATCCCTGACCCTGGACCTGGGCGCGGCGAAGACCTTCTCGCGGCTGGCGGTCGACGCCGGTCTTGACGCCACCGGCCACCCCTACGGCTTCACGGTGTCCGTCAGCCGCGACGGCCACGCCTGGGGCTCCCCCGTCGCGCGCGTCGCGGGCCGCTCCTTCACCCAGGACGCGGTCTTCGCGCCGCGCACCGCGCGGTACGTACGGATCGAGCTGACCGCGGCCGGTGAGGTCCCGTGGGCGGTGAACGAGATCCGGCTGTACGCGGACGGGCCGGACGCGGCCGGTACGTTGCAGGCCGAGCGGGCCCAGGTGGTGCGCGGTGGCGAGCGCGGCGACGCGGCCACCGGTGTGCTGGGCTCGGGTGGCCTGGTCGGCTTCCGCCAGGTGTCCTTCGGCGCGGACTCCCCCGACCGGCTGACCGTACGGATGGCGTCGGCGGGCTGCGGCGGTGGCTGCGCGCTGCGGCTGCGGCTGGACGGGCCCCGGGGTCGCGTGGTGGCGACGCTGCCGGTGCGGAACACGGGCGGGGCCGACCAGTGGCGGGAGCGGTCGGTGCGGCTCGCGCGCGCGGTGACGGGGACGCACGATGTGTACCTCGTCGCGTCGGGTGCGCGGAAGGTGGCCGCGGTGGACTGGTTGACGATGCGCTGAGGCCGGGGCTTCGGCACGGCTGGGGCGCCTCGCCTCCGTTCAACGGCGGTCGAGGCGCCCCAGCCGTTCGTCCACCCCGGGGCACAGCTCCCGGGCCGTATCGAGGAAGGCCGCCAGGACGGGCGAGTGGTCCCGGGCGCGGAAGGACATCACCAGATCCGGCAGCTCCACGCGCGGACGGACCTCGCACACCCAGGTGCCCGGCCGCGCCGCCGTCCGCATGCACGCCGGGCCGAGGCCCACGCCGACCCCGCACGCGGCCAGCCCGATGATGGTGTGCACATCGCGGGCGTCGGTGACCCCGCCGCCCGGCACCGCCGCCGCCCCGGTCCCGTCGTCCAGCAGCGCGTCGAGCCATCCGGCCACCACCGGTTCCTCGTCCTCGGGCGCCACGATCAGATGCTGCCCCCTGAGCTGGTCGACGCCCACCTTCGGCTGTCCGGCAAGGGGGTGGGCGGCCCCTACGACCGCCACCAGATGGTCCCGGCCGACCGTGACAGACACCAGATCCTCCGCACCCGCGCCCCGGGGCGCGCCCCGCCCGATGCTGATGTCCAGCTCGCCGTCGAGCAGGGCGGTCGCCGAACGGCAGGTCGACATCTCGTGCAGCCCCAGGCGTACCTCGGGACGGTGCCGGACGAACCGGCCGAGCAGCGACGGCAGCAGCTCCAGCAGCGCCGAGCCGATGAACCCGAGCCGCAGCCTGCCGGTCTCGCCCCGGGCGGCCCGGCCCGCGTCGGACGCGGCGGCCGACATCTCGGCCACCGCCCGGCGCGCCCTGGCCAGGAACGCCTCGCCCGCCGCCGTCGGGAACACCCCGCGCGCCGTACGGTCGAAGAGTCGCGCGCCCAACTCCCTTTCCAGCGCGGCGATCTGCTGGGACAGCGGGGGCTGGGCGATCCCGAGGAAGGCGGCCGCCCGCCCGAAGTGACGGTGGTCGGCCAGGGCGATGGCGTACCGCAGGTGTCGTGCTTCCACGGGGCGATGATATCGAGGAGATATCGGTGGGCCGGTCGTGACATATGGCCGTGGATGACGCCCTGGCGCCCGGGTGGACTGTCGTCATGAGCGATGGCCGCTCCCGGCCAGGAAAGTGGGTTCAGCGATGATGTTCGACCACCACGGGGATTCCGTCCGTACCAACCGTGCCGCCGTGGGCGGCACGAGCCTGCACTATCGGACGGCCGGGTCGGGCCCGGCTGTGGTGCTGCTGCACGGCGTGCCCAAGACGGGTTACCACTGGCGCCACCTCGTCCCGAAGCTGACGCCGCGGCACACCGTCGTCGTCCCCGATCTGCGGGGCCTCGGCGACTCCGCCCGCCCCGCGGGCGGCTACGACTCGGCGACGATGGCCGACGACATCGCCGCGCTCATGGCCCACCTCGGACACGCGTCCTACGGTGTGATGGGCGAGGACTGGGGAGCGGTGATCGGCTACCAGCTCGCCGCCCGCCACCGGGAGCGCGTCAACTCCCTCGTGTTCGCGGAGGCGTTGTTCCCCGGATTCGGGTTCGAGGACCACACCGCGCTCACCGAAGAGAACGTGTCGAGCGGATTGCACCTGTGGCATCTGGGCTTCTATTTCCAGCCGGACGTCCCCGAGATGCTGATCGCCGGACACGAACGCGACCTGATCACCTACATGATCAAGACCGAGCGCAGCCGCCCCGACACCGCCACCCCCGACGCGATCGAGGAATACGTGCGCTGCTACTCCCTGCCGGGTGGCATCCGCGCGATGCTCGCCGTCTACCGCGCCATGCTCGTGGACGCCGAACAGAACCGGCAGGCGGCGCGGAAGAAGCTGGACATCCCGGTGCTGGCGCTCGGCGGCTCGGCGTTCATCGGCGACCGGAACGAGGCCCAGATGCGGCTCATGGCCCACGATGTCACCGGTCATGTCTTCGACGCCGGGCACGACCTGGCCGAGGAGGTGCCGGACGAGGTGGCGGCCGTGGTGCTGCCCTTCCTGGCGGGACACGGCTGATGGCACAGTGACCGCATGGACTTCACCGCCGCCTTCCACCGCGAGACCCTGGCGTTCGAGGCCGCCGCGCGCCGGGCCGCGGACGAGGCCACGGCGCCCCTGGTGCCGTCGTGTCCCGGCTGGTCGATGGCCGATCTGGTGCTGCACCTGGGCGGTGTGCACCGCCTCGTCACCAAGGTCGTCGCGGACGGGCTGACGGAACAGCCGGACCTCACGGACATGGCGCTCTTCGCCCTGCCCGAGGACCGCGCGGGCTGGCCTGCCCCGGAGGGCGGACCGCACCGCGGACCGATGCCCCCTGGCCTCCTCGACTGGTTCGCCGAGGGGGCCAGGACGCTGGAGGCGCACTTCCGCGACGGCGATCCGGAGCGGCGGGTGTGGACCTGGTCATGGGAGCGGACCGCCGGATTCTGGCGGCGGATGCAGACCATCGAGGCGGCGCTGCACCGCTGGGACGCCGAGAGCGCGCTCGGTGCGCCCGGCCCCGTCGAGACCGCGCTCGCGGCGGACGCCGTCGCCCAGACGTTCGAGCACATGGCCCCGGCCCGGCGCGCCTGGAAGCAGGCGCCACCGGGCGAGGGCGAGCGGTTCCGGCTGCGGCAGACGGACGGTCCGGGTGTCTGGACGGTGTCCTTCGAGGGCGACGAGGTACGGCTCGACGGGGACACCGCCGGGCCGTGCGACCTCGAACTGACCGGAACCGCCTCGGACTTGACGCTCTTCCTCTGGCAGCGGATCCCCGCCGAACGGCTGGACGGGGTGCGGGGCGACCCGGCGATGGCCGACCGCTACTTCGCCCTCGTCCCGCCGGTGTGATGGCCGGGGTGACCGGCCCCCGGGTCACTCCGGCCGCTGGTCGTACTCCTGGGAGATGACCTCGGTCCGCCGGGTGGCGTGGTCGACGCGCACGGTGTCGAGCCCCAGGGTCTCCAGCTGCCGGATCGCCTCGGCCTCCGCCACCGGGTCCAGCACCCGCAGGGCGATGGCCGGTTCCTCGGCGCCGGTGTCGGGCTGGTCCTTGAGCAGCGCCCTCATCAGCCGGTCCGCGATGCCCTCGGGCGCCTCCGAGCCGACGGCCATGTGCAGCATCAGCTGCTCCGTACCGGTCTCGTTCCACCGGGCGTGCGCGATCCACACCGCGTGGATCTCGGGGAAGTCCAGCAGCCGGACGCGCAGGGCGTCGCGCAGCGCCACCGCGCGCGGATGGGCGGACCGGCTGAGGGTGAGCGTACGGTCCTCCGGGAGCCGCTGGCCGCGCCGCTCGAGGATCTGGTGCACCAGGGACATCGGAACCCCGGCATAGCCCCCGGGGGAGAACACCGACAGGGTCGCCACCTTGGTCTGTCCCTCGATGTCGAGCAGCCGCGCCACATCGCAGTGCACCGCCCCGGCGGCCTGCGGAAGCCGCTCCCGGCAGCACTCTTCGCTGGTGTATCCCGGCAGGCTCGGGCCGCTTCCCTCCATGCCGACGAACATCACCGAGCCGTTCGCGTCCACGGGGATGTACACCCCGAAGTCCACGATGGCGTTGAGCAGTTGTTCCCCTTCGGTCCGGGCGGCCTGTCGGTCGAGTATGTCGGCGAGTGCCTGGTTCCCTGTTGATGTCACACACCGAGCATAAGAGGTGTGCGGATGCCACCATGAGCGGACGGGGACGACGAGCGAGGGAGCCGCGCATGAAGAGCGCAGATCTGCTGGCCGACGCCTTCGACCGGGTACGGGAGGCCGTGCACGGGGCAGTCGAAGGACTCGCCCCGGACGACCTGGCCGTGCGGCTCGACAGCGGCGCGAATTCCATCGCCTGGCTGGTGTGGCATCTGACCCGCGTCCAGGACGACCACGTCTCCGACGCCGCCGGCACCGACCAGAGCTGGATCGCCGACGGCTGGTACGAGCGGTTCGGACTGCCGTTCTCCCCTGCGGCCACCGGCTACGGCCACCGCGGCCGGGACGTGGCCAAGGTCCGGGCACCGGCCGAGCTGCTCGTCGGGTACCACGACGCCGTGCACGAGCGGACGGTGGACTACGTACGCGGGCTGCGCAACGCCGATCTGGACCGGATCGTGGACGAGGCGTGGACCCCGCCGGTGTCCCTCGGGGTACGGCTGATCAGCGTCATCGAGGACGACATGCAGCACGCGGGGCAGGCGGCGTTCGTCCGCGGCATGCTCGACAGGCGCTGACGTGCAGGCGTTGACATGCAGGTGTTTGCCTGCATAACGTGAAGCGTGAGTTCGGAGATGGACAAGGTCTTCAAGGCGCTGGCCGATCAGACCCGGCGGTATCTGCTGGACCGCCTGCACGAACGGGGCGGCCAGACGCTCGGAGAGCTGTGCGAGCGCCTGGCGATGACGCGCCAGTCGGCGACACAGCACCTGGCCGTCCTGGAGGCCGCCAACCTGGTCAGTGTCGTGCGCCAGGGGCGGGAAAAGCTGCATTACCTCAACCCCGTTCCCCTCCATGAGGTGCAGGAACGGTGGATCGACAAGTTCGAGCGCCCCCGCCTGAGAGCGCTCGGCGCGGTGAAACGACAAGCGGAGGACGCCATGGAGGGCGCCGCGGCCGAGAGGCCGACGTACAGCTACGTCATCTACATCGAAAGCACCCCGGAGAAGGTCTGGCACGCGCTGACCGACGCCGACCTGACGGCCTCGTACTGGGGCCACAGCAATGTGTCCGACTGGCAGCCAGGATCGGCGTGGGAACACCGGCGCACCGACGGCAGCGGCATCGCCGATGTCGTGGGCACCGTCGTGGAGAGCGTGCCGCCCGAGCGTCTGGTGACCACCTGGGCGGCCCCCGGTACGGAGCCCGCGGGCGGCCCGTCCCGCGTCACCTTCGAGATCGAGCCGCACGAGGAGATCGTCCGGCTCACCGTGACCCACGAGAACCTGGCCGACGAGGCCGAGCGGAAGGAAGCGGCCGGTGGCTGGGCGGCGGTGCTGTCCAACCTCAAGTCCCTGCTGGAGACCGGGAGCCCGCTGCCGCGCGAGCCCTGGCTGGTCGGGCGCTGAGCCGGGGCGGCCGTCACCCGGTGGCCGCCCCCGGCGCGCGCTGGCGGATCGGGGTGCACGCCCCGACCGCCACGATGAGCAGCAGCAGGGCGGCGGACCCGAGCAGCGGCGCCCGCACCCCGAACCGCGCCACCAGCGCGGTGAGCCCGGCGGCGCCGAGCGGGGCGAGCGCGTTGTGGAGCGTCCAGAAGGCGGAGGTGACCCGGCCGAGCAGATGGTCCGGGGTCACCTCCTGGCGCAGCGACATCGAGGAGATCCCGGCGAGCGCCATGCCGAACTGGTAGCACACCACCGTCGCCGCCGTCGCCAGCACGGTGGTGGACCAGGACAGCGCCCCCAGCGCCAGCCCGCACAGCGTGTACGAGCCCAGCCAGCACACGCCGAACCCCCAGGCCCGCCGCAGCACCGGGATGAGCACTGCGGCCAGTACGGTCCCGGCGCCCGCCACGCCCATCACGGCGCCGACCGTCCGGTCATCCGCGTCCAGCCCCTCCCGGATCTGGTAGATGAAGACGTCGGTCATGCCCAGGCCGATCAGCGAGACGCCGGTGAGCAGCACGGTGAGCCAGCGCAGCACCGGCGACCGCCACAGGAAGACGAATCCGGCCAGGAACTCCCGCTTCGCCCCGCCCCATCCGGTGGCAGCGGCGGGCGGCGCGGGGTCCCGCGCGGTCTCCCGGAACCTGATCAGCGCGAGGGCGAGGGCGGAGGCGGCGAAGCCCGCCGCGTCGGCCGCGATCGCCGCGGTCGGCCCGAGCAGCCCGGACAGCCCGCCCGCCAGCATGGGCCCCACGATGAAGGCGATCGCGTTCGTCGTCTGGAGCCGCCCGTTGGCCTCGATGATCCGCTCGGGATCGACCAGATTGGGTACTGCGGCGACGTAGGTGACCTTGAAGACCATGTCGAAGACCGCGGCGGCCGCCATCACCACGTAGAGCAGCCAGACCTGCGGCCCGGCCATGGCCCAGCTGACGGGGATGAGGGCGAAGAGCACCACTCGGACCGCATCGCACACGATCATCAGCTGCCGCCTGGGCAGCCGGTCGACCAGGATGCCCGCGAACAGCCCGGTGACGATCGACGCGGCGCCCGCGACGGCCGTCAGCAGCCCCATCTGGGCGACGGACCCGGTGGCGTCCAGCACCAGCAGCGGCAGCGCCACCAGGGCGAAGGCGTTGCCCAGTTCGGACAGGGTCTGTCCGCACCAGAAGACGGTGAAGTCGCGGTTGGCCCATAACGGGGCCGGTTTCACGGCCGTGCCCGCCATCAGGCGCCCCGGCGCCGCCGCTTGGTGGCGCGCGGCGTCAGGGCGGTTCCGCTCTCCTGCACCGTGACGCCGAGGGCCTGGGCGAACTGCGGTGCCAGTTCGAGGAGTTGGGTGCCGGTGATGGCTGCGCCGCGCAGCGCGTCGATCCCCTCGGTGATGCCCAGCCCGGCGGTGTCGCGCAGATCGACCCGGGTCATGCGCGCGTTGCCGCAGCGCACACCGTCCAGCGTCGATCCGGGGAACGCGACATCCGTCAGCTTCGCCCCGCCGAGGTCGGTGTCCCGCAGGAGGCAGTCCGCGAAGGTGACCTCCCGCAGCTCGGCGGTGCGCAGATTGACCGATTCGAACTTGCAGCGGTGGAAGGTGACGCGGTGCAGCACGGTGCCGAACATCTCCAGTCCGGCGAGTACGCAGCCGACCAGCTCGCCGTCCAGCCAGTCGCCGTCCGCGAGGTCGGAGCCGACCCAGCGCACTCCGTCCAGCCAGACGTCGTTGAAGCGGGCCCCGCGATAGCGGCCCCCGGTGAAGGTCACTCCGGAGAACGCGGATTCGAGGAAGCGGGCCTGCCCGGCGTCGGCCCCCTCGTAGTCCCCGCCGTCGAAGTGGACGGTGTCGTAGTCCCCGTCCGCGGTCAAGGTGCCGTCGAACGGGCGCAGATGGCTCGCGTACGGCAGGTCGGCGAGCTGACGCGGGGATGACATGGCGAAACCTCATTTCCTCCGGGCACCACCGGCCCGGGCGCGCGGTGGGCGAGATCGATGGTGCCATTAACTTCCGCGCTCCCGACCGTTGACATGTGGTGTGGGCCACTCCTACCTTCGGGCAAGCCGGTTCGGGTCTCCGGCGCTCCTTCGATATTTCGAACGCGTGGATCTCCCGAGAGGTATGCGTCAGTGGTGTCGAACCGGTTCGACCAGCAGCCCCCGCCCGTCAACATCGGCGAGATCGCCCGTCTCGCCGGGGTGTCGCGCAGCACGGTCAGCTACGCGCTCAGCGGCAAGCGGCCGATCTCCGACCGCACCCGGCGGCGCATCCAGCAGGTCATCGAGGACCGGGGATTCCAGCCGAACGCCAGCGCCCGCGCGCTGGCCCACGGCCGCACCCGCACCCTCGGGCTGGTCTTTCCGACCGTCAGCCGCCGCTACACCGATATGCAGCTGGACTTCATCAACAGCGTGGTCGACGCGGCCGCCGCCCACGACCACGACATCCTGCTCTCGCGCAGCGACGGCGACGGCGACGACTCCTTCCGCAGGCTGGTCGGCGAACGGCGGGTCGACGGCGCGCTGCTGATGGAGATCCGGGCGCCGGACTCGCGCGTGGAGCGGCTGGTCAGCTCCGGGTTCCCGTTCGTGTCCATGGGGCACACCGAGCACACCGACCGGCTGTCCTGGGTCGATCTGGACTTCGCGGAACTGACCGCCGCCTGCGTGCGCCACCTCGCGCGGCTCGGTCATCGCCATCTCGCGCTGGTCGGCCGGCCCCGGGAGCTGTACGACGCCGGGTACGTACCCGCGCTCCGGGGGCGGACCGGTTTCCTGCGGGCCGTAGCGGAACTCGGGCTCACCGGCGAGGTCCACCACTGCGGCGACGACGCCGCCTCGGGCCAGGCCGTGGTGGCGCGGCTGCTGGACCGGGACCCGCGCACCACCGCCGTCGTGACGCTCAACGAGGCGGCGCTGGTGGGCCTGTACCGGGGGCTCGGGCTCGTGGGGCGTTCCGTACCCGGCGACTTCTCGGTGACCGGAGTGGCCGCGGCCCGCTGGGCGGAGGCCGTCACCCCGATGATGACCGGCGCCGACGTGCCCTCCGACCTCATGGGAAGGCTCGCCGTGGAGCTGCTGCTGGAGCGGCTGGACGCCCCGGCCGGGGCGCCCCGGCAGCATCTGCTCACCCCTCCGCTCACCCCGCGTGCCAGCACCGGACCGGCACCGCGGCGCAACTGACCGACTCACCCCTCGGAGATGCACATGGCCAACCGAGCCAACAGGCCCCCGGCTACCGCCGGGAGAAGTCCCCTCGGCCGCCGCTCCTTCCTGCGGATATCGGGCTCCGGGCTGCTCGCCGCGGGGCTGGCGGGCCCGCTGACCGCCTGCGGCGGCGGGGACGGCGGGTCGTCGGGCAAGAACCTCGTCTGGTGGGACTATCTCGTCGAGGACGCGCGTCAGCCGGGCATCAAGGCCCTGATCGCGGGTATCGAGAAGAGCGTCCCCGGACTGAAGATCACCCGCCGGACCTTTCCGTACGCCGAGCTGGAGCCCGCGATCATCAAGGGGGCGGCCTCCGGCGATCTGCCGGATCTGGCGATCGTCGACAACACCTCGATGAACTCCCTCGCCCCGCAGGGGCTGCTCACCGACCTCACCGACCGGGTGAAGGAGTGGGGGCAGGCCGACGCGTACTACAAGGGCCCGTGGAGCAGCGGGGTCGTCGGCGGCAAGACCTACTCGGTCCCCAACAACGCCAACTGCCTGGCGCTCTACTACAACACCGAGCTGCTGGAGCGCGCGGGCGTCACACCGCCGAAGACCTGGGACGAGCTGTCGGCCGCGGCGCGCAAGCTCACCCGGGGCAGCACCTTCGGGCTGGCGATGAGCGCCATCAAGACCGAGGAGGGGGTGTTCCAGCTCCTGCCGTTCCTGTGGTCGGCGGGCGGCGACCTGGACACCTTCGCCACCGACGGCGCCACCGCGCTCGGCTACCTCGGGGAGCTGGTGAAGGCGGGCGCGCTGTCCAAGCAGTGCGTGGGCTGGACCCAGCAGGACGTCAACACCCAATTTACCTCCGGCCGCGCGGCCATGCAGATCAACGGGCCGTGGCAACTGCCCGGCCTCAAGCAGCAGTCCAAGGTGAAGTGGGGTGTGGTGCCGCTTCCGGTGGACAAGGAACCCGCGAGCTGCCTGGGCGGGGAGAACTGGGTGATCCTCAAGACCACCGGCAAGGCCGACCAGGCGTGGCGGGCCATCGAGTACAGCCAGCGGAAGAAGCCCCTGGCGGCCTATCTGGGGTCGGTGGGGCTGCTGCCCGCGCGCAGCGACATGGCGGACAGCGGCGACTGGGCCACCGACCCCACCCTGAAGGTGTTCGTGAAGGAGTTCGGCAACGCCCGGCCGCGGTCGTACGGCGAGCACTATCCGCAGATGTCCAAGGCCATGGCCGAGGCGTTGCAGGCCACCCTGACCGGCGACTCCTCCCCCGGGGCCGCCGCGAAGAAGGCGGCGGACGCCATCACGCCCCAGCTGTCGAAGTAGCGGGCCGCGATGACCACTTCGAGCCCGATGGCCACGCGCGACCTCCGGACCCGCAGCCTCCGGACCCGCCGCACCCGGGCCGGATACGGCATGTCGGCGCCCGCGCTGCTCTTCCTCGGCGCGACCATGGCGTTCCCGCTGCTCTACAACCTCTGGACCTCGGTGCACCAGGTCGAGATCGGCGATCTGGTCACCGGCGACTGGGCGTTCAACGGCGCCGACAACTACGACGCGGTGGTCTCCGAGGGCGCCTTCTGGCACGCCGCCCGGATCTCCCTGCTGTTCACGGCCGGTTCGCTGGTGTTCCAGTTCACCATCGGCTTCGCGCTGGCGCTGCTGTTCGTACGGCAGTTCCCGCTGGCGGGGCTGTTCCGGGGGCTGATGCTGGTGGCGTGGCTGCTGCCGCCCATCGTCAGCGGCACCCTGTTCCGCTGGATGCTGGACGCCGACTCCGGCGCGTACAACGAACTGCTGCACACCGTCGGTCTTGACGCATGGACGCACAACTGGCTCACCGACCCGCACACCGCGCTGCCCGGTGTCATCGCCGCCAATGTGTGGGTCGGGGTGCCCTTCAACATGCTGCTGCTCCTGGTCGGGCTCCAGTCCATCGACCCCGCCCTCTACGAGGCGGCGGCCATCGACGGCGCCGGGCCCTGGCAGCGGCTGCGCCATCTGACCCTGCCGCTGATACGGCCGGTGGCGGCGGTGGTGCTGCTGCTCGGCCTGGTGTACACGTTCAAGGTCTTCGACCTGGTCTTCGTGCTGACCGGCGGCGGCCCCGTCGACTCCACGACCGTCCTCCCCCTCTACGTCTACCAGTCGGCGTTCAAGCTGTTCCAGCTCGGCCGGGGCGCGGCGGCGGGCACGCTGCTGCTGCTCGTACCGCTGCTGGTGGCGGTGGCGTACGTACGCCGGCTGCGCAAGGAAGGAGCCGCCGCATGACCCGGACCCGCCGCCCCTGGCTGCTCACCCTGGTCGCGGGCGTCATCACCGCCTTCTTCCTGCTGCCGCTGTACTGGATGATCGCCACCTCGCTGAAGCGTCCCGACGAGGTGCTCAGCTCGCCACCGCAGTGGTTTCCCTCGCCGCCGAGCGGCGAGAGCTACGCGCAGGCGCTGGACAAGCCGATGCTCGGGCAGGCGCTGTTCAACAGCGTCGCCATCTCGCTGGGCGTGGTGGCGCTGACCCTGGTGCTCGCGGTGCCGCTCACCTACGCGGTGGCGCGCATCCGGATGCGCGGCTCGGCGGCCATGGTGCTGTCGCTGCTGGTGGCGCAGCTGCTGCCGAGCATCGTGCTGGCCGCCCCGCTGTTCATCGTGCTCCGGGACGCCGGGCTCAACAACACACTGCTGGGCCTGGTGATCGCGGACACCACGCTCACCCTGCCCTTCGCGGTGATCGTGCTGCGGCCGCTGGTGCGTGCCATGCCCGCCGAGATCGAGGAGGCGGCGCTGGTGGACGGCTGCGGGCTGCCGGGGGTGTTGTGGCGGATCGTGCTGCCGGTGATGCGGCCGGGGCTGATCGCCGTCGGCGCGTTCTCCTTCCTGCTCGGCTGGGGCGAGTTCGTGTTCGGCATCACCGTGAACAGCGACCCCGAGGTCCAGCCGGTCACGGTGCTGCTGAACACCTTCGTCGGCCAGACCGGCACCGCGTGGGGCCCCTTGATGGCGGCCGCCACGATCGTCAGCGTGCCGGTGGTGTTGGTCTTCGCGATGCTCCAGCGGTTCATCGTGGGCGGGCTCACCGCCGGAAGCGTCAAGTCCTGACGGGCCCGTCTCCTGACAGGCCTGTCTCCTGACGGCACCGGCGTCACCGCCGGTGGAGGGTCCACGCCCAGCGGTACGTCCCCGCCCCCAGCCGGTAGCGGGGCAGGGTGTCCGGACCGCAGGACGCCGTGCCCAAGCCGCGGTGCGCGGCGTCGAGGTGCACCACGCACCGCGGTCGGGGCACCAGCTCGTCGTGGTGGGCGGCCGCGGCCAGGTCGGTCGCCCGGTGGCGGGTGACCGACACCTGCCGCGGTGCGTCCAGCCGTACCGTCAGCCCGCCGTCCGCGTCCGCCGACAGCAGGGAGAAGCCCCGCACCCCGTGCCGCCCGCCGCTCTCCTGCGGCCGGAGGTACGGGGTGAACAGCCGGTCGACGCGGGCGCCGTGGTGCCCGACCGGCCCGCCCGCGCACCGGTCCGGATACGTCTCCCAGGGGCCCTGGCCGTACCACTCCATGTGGTCCAGGCCGCTCACCGTCTCGAAGACCGTGCCCACGCGCGCGGCATCGGTCAGTCCCTCGGGCAGGACGGCCGTCTCCTCCACCAGCAGGCCGCCGCCGGGCAGCGGGCTGAAGACCTGGAGGTGTTCGACGGCGCCCGCGGCGGTCGGATACGCGCTGCGCACCAGGGTCCGGGCGCCGTCGCGGTCGACCGAGCGCGCCTCGCGGGTCAGCCGGTCGAGACCGAGTGAGTGCCAGTGGTCGGCGGCGCCGCCCAGCAGGTCGTTGTCGGTGGGCGCGCGCCACAGGCTGAGCACGGGCGGGGAGGTCAGCAGCGGATGGCGCAACAGCCCCTGGGCATCGACCGGGGCGGCCCGGACGGCCGGTCCTGAGGCGGTCACGGCCGGGGGCGCGGGCCGTTCACGGAGCCGGATCTGCGGGGTGCACACCTCGGTGCCACGCGGCGCCCAGGGCTCGTCGCCCCGGGTGGTGACCCGCAGCGTGAGCCACGCCTCGCCGCCGTCCGCGGGCAGCCCGTCAACCAGTTCGGGCGGCAGGGCGACGCGGGCCGACGCCCCGGGCGGGAGCGCGGCGGGCAGGGCAGCCGGGGCGGTGCGGGTGCCCGTGTCCTCCAGGGACAGCAGCCACTCGCCGGTCAGCCAGGACAGGTCGCGGAAGTGCTGGGCGTTGGTGAGGAGCGCCGAGCCGTCCGGTCCGCGCGACAGCCGTACGGGCGCGGCGAGTTCGCGGTGTTCGTACAGGGCGGGTTTCGGGGTGCGGTCGGGGAAGACCACTCCGTCCGCGCAGAACACACCGTCGTTCGGAATGTCGCCGAAGTCGCCGCCGTACGCCCAGCGGTGGCCCTCGGCGGCCGCCCCCTGGGCGTACGCGCCCTCGCCACCGGGACCGGCGGGGCGGCCGTCGGACAGCCGCTGGAGGATGCCGTGGTCCCAGAACTCCCAGATGAAACCGCCCTGGAGCCCGGGGGTGGTCTCGATGGCGGCCCAGTGGTCGGCGAGGGTGCCGTTGCTGTTGCCCATGGCGTGGGAGTACTCGCACAGGATGAGCGGCTTGGTCTGCTCACCGGACGTGGCATGGGCCACGATCTCGTCCAGTGAGGCGTACATCGGGCAGAGGATGTCGCTCGCCACGCCACGCGCGGCCCAGCCGGTCTTGGCCGCCCCCTCGTACTGGAGCGGACGGGTCGGGTCGTGGCGGCGCAGCCATCCGGCGGCCGCGTCGTGGTTGGCGCCGTAGTCGCTCTCGTTGCCCAGCGACCAGATGACGACGCTCGGGTGGTTCTTGTCCCGCAGCGCCATGCGCGCGACCCGGTCGGTGAAGGCGGCCAGGTAGCGCGGATCGTCGGCGATCTCATGGGCGTGGTCGTGGCTCTCGATGTTCGCCTCGTCCACGAGGTAGAGGCCGAGTTCATCGGCGATGTCGAGGAGCGCGGGGTCGTTGGGGTAGTGGGAGGCGCGGACGGCGTTGAAGCCGAAGCGCTTGATGGTCTCCAGGTCGGCGCGCATCTCCGCGGGGGTGACCGTGCGCCCGGTGAGCGGGTGGAAGTCATGCCGGTTGACGCCGCGGATGAACACCCGCTCGCCGTTGACCAGCAGATCCCGGCCCACGACCGCGACGGTGCGGAATCCCACGCGGTGGTGGGAGGTGTCGGCGGTCGTCCCGTCGGGCCGGTGCAGCGTCACGGTGAGCCCGTACAGCTCGGGCGTCTCGGCGGACCAGGTGCGGACCCCGGGTACGGCGGCGCGCAGGCGCGCCTCGCCGAGGAAGTCCGAGACCCGGCCCTCCTCGGCGCACCAAGCGGCGTACTCCTCGTCCACGTCCAGCTCCCCGACCCCGTCGAGGTGTGCCGAGACCCGCCATCCGGCGGGCAGCGCACCGTCGGCCGAGCGCACCTGGACGTCGACCCGCAGCAGGCCGTCCGCCGGGGCGGCGATCGTCACATCGGCCAGATGCAGGGAGTCGGTGGCGTAGACGAGGACCGGCCGGGTGATGCCGCCGTGCCACCACTGGTCCTGGTCCTCGATGTGCGAGGCGTCGGACCACTTCACCACGGTCAGCCGTACGGTGTCGGTCGCCCCGGGGTGCACCACGTGGCTGATGTCGAACTCGCTCGCGAGGTGGGAGTCCTTGCCGATCCCCACCGGGCGGCCGTTCACCTCGGCGAGCAGCACGCTCTCCGCGGCGCCGACCTGGAGGACGATGCGACGTCCCGCCCATGCGGCCGGGACGTGGAACTCCCGCTCGTGTACTCCGGTGGGGTTGTCGGCGGGGGTGTGCGGCGGGTACTCCGGCCAGGGCATCCGCTCGTTGGTGTACCTGGGGACGTCGTCGGTGTCCTGGGTGGTCCAGGGGCCGGGGACCGCCAGCCGGGTCCAGGTGCCGGTGGGCTCGGCGGTGGGCGCGGGCAGCAGTTGGAAGCGCCACTGGCCGTCCAGCGAGAGGCTGGCGGGTCTGCGGTCGACCGCGTGCATCGGCAGCCGTCGCCAGGACGTCAGCTCGGGGGACTCCCACGGCCGCAGTTCCCCCCACATCGGCGGGTACGCCGTCATCAGCGGATGGCCCCCTTGCCGAGGTCCGCCAGGATCTGCCGGGCGCCTATGAAGAACACCACGAGCAGCGGGATCAGCGCGAGCAGCGCCCCGGCCATCACCATGCCGTAGTCGGTGGTGCCATGGACGCTGTTGAGCTGGGACAGCGCCACCTGGAGCGTCACATGGTCGGGGTTGATCAGTGCGATCAGCGGCCAGGCGTAGTCGTTCCACTGGCCCATGAAGGTGAAGATGCCGAGGAAGGCGAGGCCCGGCCGGACCACCGGGATCGCCACGTGCCAGTACTGCCGCAGGAAGCCGCAGCCGTCGAGCCGGGAGGAATCCATCAGCTCGTCGTGGATGGCGCCCTTCATGTACTGGCGCATCCAGAAGATGCCGAAGGCGTTGGCCGCGGCCGGTACGACCAGGGAGGTGAGGGAGCCGATCCAGCCCAGCTTCGCCATGATGACGAACTGCGGGATGGCCTGGAGCTGGGCGGGCACCATGAAGATGCCCATCATCAGGACGAACAGCAGGCGGCGGCCGGGGAACTCGTACTTGGCGAAGACGAAGGCCGCGAGCGAGTCGAAGAAGAGCACCAGGAAGGTCACGGAGACCGCGACGATCAGGGTGTTGGCCATCGAGCCGAAGAAGTCGATGTTCTGGAATAGATGGCGGACGTTCTCCAGGAAGTGGGTGCCCGGCAGCAGCTTCGGGGGGAACTGGAAGATCTCGGTCGACGTGCGGGTCGACATGACGATCGTCCAGTAGAAGGGGAAGAGCGAGAGCAGCACCCCGGCGACGAGCGAGATGTGGAGGGTCAGCCCTCGGGCGCGTGCACCCTTCATCCCCTTCACGCCTTTTATACCCTGCATGACGATCTCCCTACGCGTTGTCCTTGCGCTGCACCAGGCGCCAGTTGATGATCGAGAAGAGTGCGACGACGAGGAAGATGCCCCAGGCGATGGCGGCGCCGTAGCCGAAGTCGTTGTTGTCGAAGCTTTGCTGGAAGAAGTAGAGGACCATCGTCTGGCCGGAGTTGCCGGGGCCGCCCGCGAAGGTCGAGGTGTTGTTGGTGTTGGCGAGCAGCACCTGGGGTTCGGTGAAGCTCTGGAGGCCGGTGACGGTCGAGACGACGAGGGCGAAGAGGATGATCGGCCGCATCATCGGCACGGTGACCCGGAAGAAGGTCTGGATCGGTCCCGCACCGTCCACCCGGGCGGCCTCGTACAGCTCACCGGGGATGGTCTGGAGCCCGGCGAGGAAGATCAGCGCGTTGTAGCCGGTCCACTGCCAGGTCATCAGCACGGCGATGGCGATCTTGATGCCCCAGGCGGAGTTCAGCCAGGCCACCTGGTCCAGTCCGAGCCCCTCCAGCACGGCGTTGGCGAGGCCGAAGTTGGTGGAGAAGACCGAGGAGAAGATGATCGCGACGGCGACGACGGAGGTGACGTTCGGCAGGAAATAGGCGAAGCGGTAGAAGTTCTTGAAGCGCACCGCGGAGTTCAGCATCACGGCGGTCACCAGCGCGATGAAGAGCATCGGCAGGGTGGCCATGGCCCAGATGATCAGGGTGTTGCTGAGGGAGTGCCAGAACTGGCCGTCCCCGAGCAGGTAGCGGTACTGCGACAGCCCCGCGTACTCCATCGGTCCCAGCCCGTCCCAGCGGTGGAACGAGAGGTACAGGGAGTACCCCACCGGGATCAGGCCGAAGCCGAGGAAGAGCAGGTAGAACGGGGAGATCGCGAGGTAGAGCCGCCAGTATCCGAGTACGGAGCGGGGCTTGTGGCCCGCGTGGGCGGCCTTGGCGCCCCTCCGTGCGGCGGGTGGGGCGGCGGGCGGGGCACCGAGCCCGGGCACGGCGGTCATGTCTGCACCCCCATGTGCTCCGCTATGCGTCGGCATTTGCTCATGGCGTCCTTCCAGGCCCGGGCGGGGTTCTTGTCGAGCGCGTTCACATTGCGCAGTTCGTCGGAGACGACCTGGTCCAGGGCGTAGTCATAGGGGCTGTGGTAGGCGATCGGGATCTTCTCGGCCGCCGGGCCGAAGACGTCGATGGTGACCTGGCCGCCGAAGAACGGGTCCGGCGCGCGCATCGCCTTCCGGCGGTACGAGGCGGGGGTGGACGGGAAGAGGGTGGCGTCCGTGAAACCACGGGCCTGGTTGGCGGGGTTCAGCAGCCAGGTGATGATCTCGAAGGCCTGCTCGGGCTCCCGGCAGGACTTGGTGATGGCGAGGAAGGAGCCGCCGTTGTTGGCGGCGCCGCCGGGCAGGGCCGCCACCCGCCACTTGCCACTGGTCTTCGGCACGGTCAGCTTGAGGTCCCCGGCCGCCCAGGAGGCCCCGAGCTGGCTGGGCAGCAGGCCCTTCTCCATCGCCGCGTTGGAGTCCGGGGTGCCGGACTGGTACTTCGAGCACAGGCCGCGCTGGTACGCCTCGATCGCCTTGCCCCAGGCGCGGCGCACATGTTCGTGGTCGCCGATGAAGTGCCGCTCCTTGTCGACGTACCGCATGGTGCCCTGCGCGAGCATGTACTGGTACACCGTGAGCGCGTCGATGAGCAGATAGGCGCCGCGGATCTTCCGCTTCAGCCGCTCGCCCGCCGCGAAGTACGCGTCCCAGGTGTTCATCTCCCTGCCGACGTCGGCGGGGGCCGTGGGGAGTCCGGCCCGGTCGAACACGGCGGGCATGTAGTAGTGGGCGACCGGGCCGGTGTCGATGGGGAAGCCGACCATGCGGCCGTCGGGAGCGCAGCCCTCCGCCCATTTCCAGGGCAGGTACTGGCTCTTGAGCTTCTCCGCGCCCAGGGTGCGCAGATCGATGAACTGCCCCGCGTTCGGCAGGTACGAGGCCATGTCCTCGCCCTTGAGGCCGGTGATGTCGGGGACGTAGGACCGTCCGGCCATCGTGGTCAGAAGCTTGGACTTGAAGTAGCCGCCGATCTGGGCCGGCTTCAGCAAGACGCCCGTGAAGCGCGCCTTGGCGTCGGCGACGACCTTGTCGCTGAGCCCGCCGGTCCAGTACCAGAGGGTCATGTCGCGGCCCGTGGAACCGCTCGGTACCGAGCAGCCCGCCGTGGTGCCGCCGAGCGTCGCGACCGCCGTGGTGGCCAGCCCCGCGCGCAGCAGCCCTCTCCGGGAGAGGTGCACCGCTCCCACCGCCCTTCAAAGATGTGCAAGATTTGGCACAGGATCGTGCGCCACCCGATCAGAAAGGGCAATAGTTGAGCAGAAGCAAGCATAGAAATGATTGAGAATGACGAGTACTGTGCACAGCGTGCTGGCTGAGCGACGACATCAGATGATCTTGCGCGCGCTGCGTTCCGGTGGACCGGCCGCTGTGGCGGACCTCTCCGCCCAGCTCAACGTGAGCGCCGCGACAATCCGCCGCGATCTGCTGAAGCTGGAGGAGGAGGGGCTGCTCACCCGGGTGCACGGCGGCGCGGTCGTGGAGGAGGGCGATCAGCCCTTCGCCGAGGTCGCCGAGGTGCGGGTGGCGGAGAAGGACGCCATAGCGGCCCGCGCAGCCGAGCTGGTCGAGGACGGGCAGACGGTGCTGCTGGACATCGGCACCACCGCCTACCGCCTCGCCCGGCAGCTGCACGGCCGCAGACTGACCGTGATCACCAGCAATCTGGTGGTCTACGAGGAACTGGCCGACGACACCGCCATCGAGCTGGTGCTGCTCGGCGGGGTGCTCCGGCGCGAGTACCGCTCGCTGGTCGGCTTCCTCACCGAGGACAACCTGCGCCAGTTGCACGCCGACTGGCTGTTCCTTGGCACCAGCGGCGTCCGCCCCGGCGGCCAGGTCATGGACACCACGGTCGTCGAGGTCCCGGTCAAGCGGGCCATGATCGCGGCCTGTGACCGGGTGGTGCTCCTCGCCGACGCGGCCAAGTTCCCCGGCACCGGGGTGGCCAAGGTGTGCGACCCCGGCGACCTCGACGCCGTGGTGACCAATGCCCCCTCGACCCTGCCGGCCTGTGCCGCGTTCGAGGAGGCCGGAGTGGAAGTGGTACGGATATGAAACTCACGATCCTCGGCGGCGGCGGATTCCGGGTGCCGCTGGTGTACGGGGCGCTGCTCGGCGATCACGCGGAGGGCCGCGTCACCGAGGTCACCCTGCACGATCTGGACCCCGCCCGGCTCGCGGCCGTGGCCCGGGTCCTCGGCGAGCAGGCCGACGGCATACCGGACGCCCCCACCGTGACCGTCACCACCGACCTGGACGAGGCGCTGCGCGGCGCCGCCTTCGTCTTCTCCGCGATCCGCGTCGGCGGTCTGGAGGGCCGGGCGACCGATGAGCGGATAGCCCTGGTCGAGGGCGTTCTCGGTCAGGAGACGGTCGGCGCCGGTGGCATCGCGTACGGGCTGCGCACCGTACCCGTCGCCACGGAGATCGCGCGGCGCGTCGCCCGGCTCGCGCCCGACGCCTGGGTCATCAACTTCACCAACCCGGCGGGGCTCGTCACCGAGGCCATGTCCCGCCACCTCGGCGACCGGGTCATGGGCATCTGTGACACCCCGGTGGGTCTCGGCCGACGCGTCGCCCGCGTCCTGGGCGCCGATCCGGACCGGGTGTGGATCGACTACGTCGGGCTCAACCACCTCGGCTGGCTGCGCGGCCTGCGTGTCGACGGGCGCGACGAGCTGCCCCGGCTGCTGGCCGACGACACCGCGCTCGACGCGTTCGAGGAGGGGCGGCTGTTCGGCCGCGAGTGGCTGCGCGCCCTCGGCGCGATCCCCAACGAATACCTGCACTACTACTACTTCAACCGCGAGGCCGTGCGCGCCTACCAGGAGGCCAAGCAGACCCGCGGCGCGTTCCTCCGCGACCAGCAGGCGGTGTTCTACGAGGCGATGCGCGACCCCGCCGCCCCGCCGCTGGCCACCTGGGACCACACCCGCGCCGAGCGCGAGGCCACCTACATGGCCGAGAACCGCGAGGCGGCGGGCGCAGGAGAGCGCGACACCCAGGATCTGGAGTCCGGCGGCTACGAGCAGGTGGCGCTCGCCCTGATGCGCGCCATCGCCCGGGACGAGCGCGCCACCCTGATCCTCAACGTGCGCAACGGCACCACCCTGGGTGTCCTGGACCGGGACGCGGTCATCGAGGTGCCCTGCCTGGTGGACGCGAACGGCGCCCGCCCCGTCTCCGTCGCTCCCCTCCCCCACCACGCCACCGGCCTGGTGTGTGCCGTCAAGGCCGTCGAACGCGAGGTCATGGCCGCCGCCGAGAGCGGTTCGCGCGCCGCCGCGGCCAAGGCGTTCGCCCTCCATCCGCTCGTGGACTCGGTGACCGTCGCCCGCCGTCTCGTCGACGGCTACGCGAGCGAGCACCCCGGCCTCGCGTATCTGAACCGGAAGTAGGAAACCCCGTCATGCACGATGAACGCCGCCGTATCGAGGGGCGCGTCGAGCGCGTCCTGAAGCAGCGCATACAGCCGGCCGTCCACGCCGCGTCCGTACCCCTCACCATCGAGGCGTGGCAGGTGCCGGACGAGCCGGTGCCGTTCCCGGAGGCCGCGGCCGCTCCGTACGAGCCGTTCGCCCTCGGCACCCCGTGGGGGCCGCCGTGGGGCACCACCTGGTTCCGGGTCCGCGGCGAGGTACCGGCGGCGTGGGCGGGGCGGCGGGTCGAGGCCGTCTTCGACCTGGGCTTCGTCGGCGACTGGCCGGGCAACCAGGCCGAGGCCCTGGTCCACACGCTCGACGGCAGCCCGCTGAAGGCAGTCAATCCGCAGAACCAGTACGTGGCGGTGGCCGATCCGGCCGAGGGCGGCGAACAGGTCGCGTACCTCATCGAGGCCGCCTCCAACCCCGACATCCTCGCGAACGACTTCGCCGCCCCGACCCCGCTGGGTGACAAGCTCACAGCGGGCCGCGCCCCGCTGTACGCCTTCGCCCGCGCCGACCTCGCGGTGCTGGACGAGGACGTGTGGCATCTCGCCCTGGACCTCGCGGTGCTCCGCGAACTCATGCTGGAGCTGGACGAACACCAGCCGCGCCGCCACGAGATCGCGCACGCCATCGACCGCGCGCTGGGGCGGCTCGACCTGGAGGACGTGTCCGGCACCGCCGCCGCCGTACGGGAGGGTCTGCGCGGTGTCCTCCAGCGCCCCGCGCACGCCTCCGCCCACACCATGTCGGCCGTCGGCCACGCCCACATCGACTCCGCGTGGCTGTGGCCGATCCGCGAGACCAAGCGCAAGACCTCGCGCACCTTCTCCAATGTCACGGCGCTGGCCGCCGAGTACCCCGAGTTCATCTTCGCGTGCTCCCAGGCGCAGCAGTACGCCTGGGTGAAGGAGGGACATCCGCAGATCTGGGAGCGGATCCAGCAGGCGGTACGGGACGGGCAGTGGGCGCCGGTCGGCGGCATGTGGGTCGAGGCGGACGGCAACCTGCCCGGTGGCGAGGCCATGGCCCGCCAGCTCGTGCTCGGCAAGCGCTTCTTCCTGGACGAGTTCGGCATCGAGACCAAGGGCGTGTGGCTGCCGGACTCCTTCGGCTACAACGGCTGCTTCCCGCAGCTGGCGCGGCTCGCCGGAAACGAGTGGTTCCTGACCCAGAAGCTGTCCTGGAACCAGACCAACAAGCTCCCCCACCACACCTTCTGGTGGGAGGGGATCGACGGCTCCCGGATCTTCACCCACTTCCCGCCGGTGGACACCTACAACGCCGAGTTCTCCGGCCAGGAGATGGCGCACGCGGTCCGCAACTACGCCGACAAGGGGCGCGGTACGCGCTCGCTGGCGCCGTTCGGGCACGGCGACGGAGGCGGCGGCCCCACTCGCGAGATGCTGGAGCGGGCGCGCCGACTGGCCGACCTGGAGGGCTCGGCGAAGGTCGTCATCGAGCACCCGGACGACTTCTTCGCCGCCGCGCGCGCCGAGTACGAGGACGCCCCCGTGTGGTCCGGGGAGCTGTATCTGGAGCTGCACCGCGCCACGTACACCTCTCAGGCCCGCACCAAGCAGGGAAACCGGCGCAGCGAGCACCTGCTGCGCGAGGCGGAGCTGTGGGCGACGGCGGCCGCGCTGCGCGCTCCCGGTTACGCGTATCCGTACGAACGGCTCGACCGGCTGTGGAAGACGGTGCTGCTGCACCAGTTCCACGACATCCTGCCGGGCTCGTCCATCGCCTGGGTGCACCGGGAGGCGGAGGCGGAGTACGCGAGGGTGGCGGCGGAGCTGACGGAGATCACGGACTCGGCGCTGGCCGCGCTGGGGGAGGGAGAGAGCCCCGCTCGGCCGCATGTCTACAACACCAGTCCGCGCCCCCGCGCCGAGGTGATCGCCGTACCCGCGGGCACCGCCGGCGGGCAGCCGCTCTCCGACGGCCGCGTCGCCGTCCACGCCGAGGTTCCCGCGTCCGGCAGCGCTCCGCTCGCCACGGGCGTCGACCCGGGCCAGGTCGTCGTCGGCGACCGGGTGCTCGACAACGGGCTCATCCGCCTCGAACTGGCCGAGAACGGCACCCTCGCCTCGCTGCGCGACCTCACCGCCGGCCGCGAGGTCTTCGCCCCGGGCGCCCCCGGCAATCTGCTCCGGCTCCACACCGACCTCCCCAACTACTGGGACGCCTGGGACGTCGACAAGCACTACCAGCAGCGCTACACCGATCTACTCGACGCCGAGTCGGTCACCGTCGTCGAGAAGGGCCCGCTGCTCGGCGCGCTGCGCGTGGAGCGCGCCTTCGGCAAGGGCTCGCGGATCGTCCAGACGATCACGGTCCGGGCGGGCAGCCGCCGTATCGACATCGCCACTGACATCGACTGGCACGAGTCCGAGAAGCTCCTCAAGGCGGCCTTCCCCCTCGACATCCACGCCGACCGCTCCACCGCCGAGATCCAGTTCGGCCATGTCCACCGCCCGACGCACACCAACACCAGCTGGGAGGCGGCCCGGTTCGAGGTGTACGGCCACCGGTGGGTGCATGTGGGCGAGCCGGGCTACGGGGTCGCGGTGCTGAACGACGCGACGTACGGGCACGATGTGTCCCGTACCACCCGTGAGGACGGCGGTACGACGACCACGGTGCGGCTCAGCCTGGTGCGCGCCCCGCGCGTCCCCGACCCCGAGGCTGACCAGGGCAGGCACCGCTTCACCTACGCCCTGCTCCCCGGCGCCACCGTCGAGGACGCGATCGCCGAGGGGTACGCGCTCAACCTGCCGCTGCGGGTGGCCGAGGCCCGTACCGCCCCCGACCCGCTGGTCACCACGGACGGTCCGGCCGCCGCCGTCGAGGCGGTCAAACCGGCCGACGACCGCTCCGGCGATGTCATCGTGCGGCTGTACGAATCGCTCGGCGGCCGCACCCGCACCACCCTCCGTCCGGGCTTCGCGCACACCGGTGCCACGGTCGTGGACCTGCTGGAACGGCCGCTCGCCGACGCCCAGCCGGTCACCGTGCACGAGGACGGCGGCGTGACCGTGTCCTTGCGTCCCTTCCAGATCCTCACCCTGCGGCTGAAGCGGAGCTGAGCCGCGTGGCCATGCAACCCTGGTTCCCCGACGCCAAGTTCGGCATCTTCATCCACTGGGGCATCTACGCCGTCGACGGTGTGCAGGAGTCGTGGTCGTTCTTCGAGGGCGACGTCCCGCACGACCAGTACATGGCGCAACTCGACGGGTTCACCGCCTCGGCCTACGACCCCGCCGCCTGGGCCCGGCTGTTCGCCCGAGCGGGGGCCCGCTACGCGGTGCTCACCAGCCGCCACCACGACGGCGTCGCCCTGTGGGACACCGCCCAGGGCGAGCTGAACGTGGTACGGCACACCCCGGCCGGGCGCGATCTGGTCGCCCCGTACGTGGACGCGCTGCGCGCGGAGGGGCTGAAGGTCGGGCTGTACTACTCCCACAACGACTGGAATCACCCCGACTACGCCACCACCCGCTACACGGGCAGGCCCCCGGAGCAGGAGAACAATCCCTACGCCGAGGTCCCCGAGGAAGAGGAGGACCTGGCGGCGTGGGCGCGCTATCTCGCGTACCGCGACGCCCAGGTGCACGAGCTGACCACCCGCTTCCGCCCCGATCTGCTCTGGTTCGACGGGGAGTGGGAACGCACCGAGGAGCAGTGGCGGATCCGGGAGCTGGCCGCGCGGATCCGCGCCGAGGTGCCGGACTGTGTGCTGAACGCGCGCATGCTCAGCGAGGGCGACTACGCGACGCCCGAGCAGGGGGTGCCGATCGAGCCGCCGGACGGGCCCTGGGAGCTGTGTCTGACCTTCAACGACTCGTGGGGTTTCCAGCACCATGACCACAACTACAAGTCGACCGGGCAGCTGATCCGCTACTTCACCGAGACCATCGGCGCCGGTGGCAATCTGCTGCTGTCGGTGGGCCCGAGGGAGGACGGCACGATCCCGGCCGAGCAGATGGAGCGGCTGGAGGGCATGGGCGATTGGATCGCCCGCCATGCGGAGGCCGTGTACGGCACGGTGGCGGGCCTGCCCGCCGGACACCACTACGGCCCCAGCACCCTCAGCTCCGACCGCCGCACCCTCTATCTGACCGTCTTCGACATCCCGCGCGGCCCCATCGGCGTACGGGGCCTGCGCACCCCGGTCCGCGAGGTCCGGGTGCTCGGACCCGGCACCCCGCTGGGCCACCGGGTCATCGGCGGCCTCCACGAGGCACCGGGTGTGCTGTGGATCGACCCGCCCGCGGCCGCCGATCTGGACGGCCACGCGACCGTGCTCGCCGTGGAACTCGACGGCGAGCTGAAGCTGTACCGGGGTTCCGGACGCAGCTGATGCGCGCGGCTCAGGGCCGCACCTGGATCAGCGCATGGGTGCCGCTGGTACGCCAGTGGCGCTCGCGCGCGTCCAGCGCGGCCTCGGTGTCCGCGTCGAGGCCGGTGATGACGTCCGACTTCAGGGTGCGCAGGGCGGCCACCGGCCCGGGGAAGTACCCGGTGCGGTCGGCGAAGGGGGTGGTCGGGGCCCAGAGCCGGTCGCCGACGAGGCGGCGGTAGTTCAGGTCGCCCTTCAGCACGGTGACGGTGGCGTCCGCGAACTCCCGCCGCAGATCGTCCGGCATCTGGTCGTACGGCAGTGGCGCGCGGAAGAAGTCGTGCGCCCGTACGGTGAGCCGCCCGTCGGCCATGGCCGCCCACAGCCGCGCCCCGGCCTCGCCCGCCGCGCCCTTCGCGCGGGTCAGATGGCGCAGACAGTCGACGACGTCGGCGGTGGTGGCGTCGGACACGTAGTACGGATACGGCTTCACCTGGAGGACGGCCCGCCCGGCGCGCCCGTGGCGGAGCAGATGGTCGATGAGGACGAGGTCGGGGAGGAGTTCGCGGCCCGCGTTGTCGGCGACCAGGCACAGTGTGGCCGCTGCCCCGGCGGGCAGCAGCCGCCACAGGGCGGCGGAGTCGTCGGCCACCAGCGGCGCCCCGGCGGACGCCGCGGCGCCGCCGGAGGTGATGCTGAAGCCGAGGTCCGCGCGGTTGCCCCAGAGCGAGCCGTGCAGCAGCGCGTCCGCGGCCTCGTCGGCGGGCCGGTCCAGGAGGTGGTCGAGAGCGGTGAGTTCCCGGTCGGCCTCGGGGGTGTCCAGCTCGGCCTGTTTGAAGGGCCGGAACGGGTCGATGCCCTGCCAGGGGCCGGGGGCGAAGTAGCCGACGGCTCCCAGGAGGCGGCGGTAGAAGTAGCTCTCGATCCAGAGGAAGGGGACGTCGAACCACGAGCGGCCGAAGTACTCCCGCCCCCAGGTCTGCCACCGGTCGTGGTCGTGCGCGCCCGGGTCGAGCGGCGTGATGACGCCCTCGGCGTGCTCGTGGCGCAGCGCGTCGAGGGCGCGGTGCTGTGCGGGGCCGTACGGGAAGGCGTCCCGTACCTTCTCGATGAGCGCCGGATGCCGCTCGGTCAGCACACTTCGGGCGAACGATCCGGGCTCGTCGCCGAGGATCACGGGCGCGTCGGCGGGTTCGGGCATGGCGCCAGGGTTTCACACCGCGCCGGGCGACGTGCGGGGTTACCAGTGCGCGGGGCGCGCGAGGGCGGCGGGCAGGCGGGTGGCGGCGTCGCCCCGGGCGGCGTTCAGCTGGGCCTGGGTGAGGAAGAGGGCGCCGGTCAGATCGGCGCCGCTGAGGTCGGCGTCGCGGAGGTCGGCCCCGATGAGGTCCGCCTCGCTCAGGTCGGCGCCGGTGAGGTCGGCCGCGATGAGCAGGGCCCCGCGGAGGCTGGCGCCGCGCAGATCGGCGCCCCGGAGGCGGGCCCCGATGAGATCGGCTCCCCTGTGGTTCTTCGGCTTGCCCCGGCCGCCCCGGCCCCCGCCGGTGCGGACCCCGGCCCTGGCCAGTTCGCTCGTCCGCAGCAGCAGCGCGTTGACCCCGTCCCGGTGGGCGGCCACGTCCAGCGCGAGGAGGTCGTCGGCGCCGCCCCGGGTCAGCCGCTCGGTGGTGCGCAGCGCCCGGCGCAGCTCGTCGCGGAGGGGGCGGGCCGCGGGGAGGGCGAGGGCCTCGGTGAGGTACCAGAGGAGTTCATGGAGCTGCCGCATCACGGGGAAGACGGCGAACATGCGGGACGCGGTCCGTGGGTGTGACCGCCAGTCGCGGCCCTCGAAGGTGGTGCGGGAGACCTTCTGCCCGGCGCCGAAGCAGTCGAAGACGGTGCAGCCCGCGAAGCCCTTCTCGCGCAGCCGGGAGTGGATGCCGCAGCGGAAGTCGGCCTCCAGGTTGTGGCAGGGCCGCCCGGCCGCCTTGTCGACGGCGAAGTCGGCCGAGGCCGCGAACGGCAGGGCGACGCAGCACAGCCCGAAACAGCTGCCGCAGTCGGCCCGCAGATCGGGGCGGGCGGCGTCGGATATCGGGGCCTCGGTTCCGGCTGACACCGTCGGGTTCTCCTGAGGGCAGGGGCGCCGCCCTGGTCACGGCGGCGCTCTGGTGGGGTCCCATCGTCCCAGAGCCGCGGCGGGCGCGTCAGCCCGGGATGATCAGGTCGATGCCGTACCCGGCGACCGCCAGGCAGGCGGCGAAGCACACCGCCGCGACGGCCACGGCCCACTTCTCCCGGCCCCCGCGCCCTCCGCGCGTGCCCCGGGCGAGGCGGGGCTCGCCCGCGGCGCGGGCCCAGGCGGCGATGCCGAGCGAGAACATCACGACCACCACGATCGTGATGCCCAGGCTGACTCCGAAGACCCCGCCGAGGATGCCCCATTCGACGCCCATCGCGCCCACCTCCTTGGGACCAGCCGGTTCCGCGGTCAGGCCGCCGGGCGGACGGTGCTCTCCGGGTGCTCGGCGGCGGGCAGCTCGTTGACGTTGTCCGAGGTGACCGGGCGGCGCCGGGAGAGCGCGTAGAAGCCAGCGGCGGCCACCACCGCGATGCTCGCGACCAGGGCCACCCCCGCGTCGCCCCGGTCGGCGACCCACGCCGCGACGCCGCCCACGGCCGCCGCAGCGGGCAGGGTGAGCAGCCAGGACACCGCGATCCGCCCGGCGATCCCCCACCGCACCTGGGCCAGCTTGCGGCCGAGCCCGGCGCCCAGGATGCTGCCGGTGCAGACCTGGGTGGTGGACAGCGCGAAGCCCATGTGGGACGAGGCCAGGATGACCGCGGTGGCGCTGGTCTCGGCCGCGAATCCCTGCGGGGTCTGGATGTCGGTCAGCCCGCGGCCCATGGTGCGGATGATCCGCCACCCCCCGGCATACGTGCCCAGGGAGATCGCCAGCCCCGCGCTCAGCACCACCCACCACGGCGGCCCGGTGCCATGGCCGAGCACCCCGGCGGAGATGAGGGAGAGCGTGATGACACCCATCGTCTTCTGCGCGTCATTGGTGCCATGGGCCAGCGCCACCAGGGAGGCCGAGCCGACCTGGCCCGCGCGGAACCCCTTGCGGACCGCCCCGCGGGCCGCGCGGCGGGTGATCACATAGGCGAGATAGGTGGCGAGCGTGGCCACCACACAGGCCACGACCGGGGCGGCGATCGCCGGGATCACGATCTTTTCGAGGATCTCGGCGAACCGCACCGCCGACCCTCCGGCCCCCACCCACACCGCCCCGATCAGCCCGCCGAACAGGGCGTGCGACGAGCTGGAGGGCAGCCCGGCGAGCCAGGTGATCAGATTCCACAGGATCGCCCCGACCAGCCCCGCGAAGATCATCGCCAACGAGACCCGGCCGTCGTCCACGATGCCGTTGGAGATCGTCTTGGCCACTTCGGTGGAGAGGAAGGCACCGGCCAGGTTCAGCACTCCGGCGACGGTGACCGCGACCCGCGGGGTCAGCGCCCCGGTGGCGATGGAGGTGGCCATGGAGTTGGCCGTGTCGTGGAAACCATTGGTGAAGTCGAAGGCCAGCGCCGTGATGATCACCACGATGAGCAGGAAGGAAACGGACCCCATACGGGACCTCCAGCGCAGGGGTTCCGCGCGCCACCGCACCGAACCGTCCGTGAATCCGCTGCCTTTCCCACGCTAAGCGCGAGTTGACCCGCCCGCCAGCGCACCTCCCCGCAGCACCGCCCGCGCCGGAAGCACCGCCGACGCCACCCCCAGCGGCAGACATCCACCGGCCGCGGCCGCCACCCACGGCCAGGCCACCACCAGCCCGACCGGGACGCCGAGGGCGGTGCCCAGCCCGTGGACCATGCCGAGCAGCACGGGCGCGGCCACCGCCAGCCCCAGGGCGGCGCCGAGGGCCACGACGCAGACCGTCTCGCCCGCGACGGCCAGCAGCACCTGTCGGCGGGTCGCGCCGGACAGCCGCAGGGTACGCAGGTCGCGGGCCCGGTCCGCGGTGGCGGCGAGCAGCGTGGCAGCGACGGCGATCGCGGTGTACCCGGAGGTCATGGCGGTCAGGATCAGGGTGAAGATCCGGACCAGCCGGTCGTCCTCGGCGTCGGCGGCGGCCGCGTACTCCGCCACCGGCACCTCGTACGCGCCCAGTCCGGGCGCGGGCCGGGCCGGTGGGCCGCCGGTGCGGTAGACGACATCGGCCAGCGCCGAGGAATCGTGGGCGCGGACCAGTTTGCGGGGAAGGAACAGCTGGTACGGCAGGGAGCCGTCCGCCACCGCGAGGACCCGCAGTCGTACCGTACGGCCGTCGTCGAAGGTGAGCGGGGCCATCCGCCCCGGGCGCCAGCCGTGGGCGGTGGCGACGGCCCGGGTGACGACGACCGTCCCGGCACGCGGCGCGGGGGTGCCGTAGATCCGGGTGAAGCCGGGCGACACCCCGGCCGCCGACAGGGCTGCCGCGCCCCGGCCGCCGTAGACCGTGGTCGACAGCAGCGCCGTCCCCTTCACCCCGGCGGCCGCGGCGTCCGACAGGCCCGGTGTGCCGCGCGGCACGACCGCCGCCTCGGCCCGCACCGCCGCAGCCCGACCGGCGACACCGGCGGCGGCGGTGGTCTGCACGGCGCTGGTGATCAGCGTGGCGAAGGCGACGGTGGCCAGCACGGGGGCGACGGTCGCGGAGGTACGGCGTACGGCGATGACCATGTTCGCGCGCACCAGCAGGGCAACGGCCCCCGGGCGGCGGGCCAGCGGCCGGGTCAGCGCCCCGGCCACCGGGCCGACCAGCGCCGGGATGAGCAGGGTGAGCCCGACGGTCAGCCCCATCGCGGCGCCCAGACACAGCAGCACCATGGCGTCGGGCCCCGTGAACGCGGTGCCCGACGCACACGCCGCCCCGCACGCCGTGGCCACCGCCCCGGCGCCCCACCGGCGCCGGGTCATCGCGCGGCTGTCCACCACCGCCTCGCGCGTCGCCTCCAGCGGTGCGATCCGCGCCGCCCGCCGCGACGCCGACCAGACCCCGGCGAGCGCTACCACCAGGCCCAACGCGAAGGCCGCCGCGGGCACCCAGGGCCGCGTCCGGACCTCGAACCCGACCGGCTGGAAGCCCGCGTCGACGAACAGCCCGGCCATCGCGGGCGCCAGCGCCGCCCCCAGCGGTGCGCCCACCGCGCCGCCGATGGCGCCCACCGTCAGCGCCTCCCCGTACAGCAGGCGCCGCAGCTGCCGCGGGGTGGCGCCGATGGTGCGCAGCAGGCCGAGGTCGCGCCGGCGCTGGGCGACGGTGAAGGCGAAGCCCGAGGACACGACGAGGACGGTGACGAAGGCGGAGAGCGCGGTCATGACGGTGAGGACCTGGGCGCCGATCCAGCGGGTCATCTCGTCCTGTGGCGGGGCCAGTTCGTCGCGGGCGGCGCCGTGCAGCACCTCACCCGCGCCGCCGACGAACTGCCGCGCGGCGGCCGCGACCGTTCCGGGGTCGGCGCCGGACTTCAGGACCAGGCCGATGACCCTGACCCCGCCCGCGAGTTCGGCCGCCCGGCGGCCGGTGGTCCAGTAGCCCGGGCCGTTCATCGTCCCGGCCACGGTGAAGCGCCGTGGTCCGTGCGCGGTGAGCACCGTGATCCGGTCGCCGGGAGCGTGGCCGAGGGCGCGGTCCACGACGATGTCGTCGCGCGCCACCGGTGGGCCGCCCGCGCCGATCCCGTACGAGGCGAGTGCCGCACTCGGCCAGCCGTGTCCCTGGCGCTCCCCCGCCCGCTGCCGGGTGCCGGCCGCCTGCGCGTAGAAGGACCGGTCGGCGACCGCCGCCGCCACGCCGGGGAGGTCTGCCAGCGCGCGCCGCAGCCGCTCGGCGCGCTCCGGGGCCCACGGCGGGTTCTGCGCGAACACCCCGCTGGTGGGGGCCCCTTCGGGACTGCGTACCAGTACCGGCGCCCCCGCCAGCCGCTCGGGTACTCCGGGGCCGCCGGACAACAGGATCAGCGCGCTCAGTGTGATCACCGCGACGCCCAGCGCCGTGGTCACGAAGACGCCCAGGAAGGAGGTCCAGCGCTCGCGCACCGTCGCCGCGGCGATCATCACCACACCTCCAGGGCGGCCGTCCGCGCCGCGATCGCCTCGGCGCCGTCCGCGCCCGGCAGTTCACCGGCGACCCGCCCGTCCGCGAGCAGCACCACTCGGTCCGCGTACGCGGCCGCCACCGGATCGTGGGTGACCATGACCACCGTCTGGCCGTGGGCGTCGACCAGTTCGCGCAGCATCCGCAGCACCGTCCGGGAGGTGTGGGTGTCGAGTGCCCCGGTCGGCTCGTCGGCGAAGACGACGGCGGGCCGGGTGATCAGCGCCCGGGCGATCGCGACCCGCTGCCGCTGGCCGCCCGACAGTTCGCTCGGCCGGTGCCCGGCCCGGTCCGCGAGGCCCACCCGGGCCAGCGCGGCGGCCACCTCGTCCGCGGCGGGGCGGCGCCCGGCCAGGCGCAGCGGCAGTTCGGCGTTCTGCGCCGCGGTCAGCGCCGATACGAGGTTGAAGGACTGGAAGACGAAGCCGACCCGGTCCCGGCGCAGCAGGGTCAGCGCGTTCTCGTCGAGCCCGCCCAGCTCCGTGCCGTCGATCAGCACCTCCCCGGAGGTGGGCCGCTCGATGCCCGCCGCGCAGTGCAGCAGGGTGGACTTGCCGGAGCCGGAGGGTCCCATGACGGCGGTCATGGTGCCCGCCGCGAAGCGAAACGTCACCCCGTCGAGGGCGGTGACGGCGTGTTCGCCGGTGCCGTGGCGCCGGGTCACCGAGCGCAGTTCGACCGGGACGGCGGCCCGGGCGGTGGTGGGTGTCGTGGTCATGGATCCAGCCAACCCGCCCGTGGGGCCCGGCACATGGGCGCCAGGGCGAGTACGGATACTCCACCTGGCACTACCGCCGTCGGGCCGCGCCCCCGCTACCGTCGGACCTCGTGATCCCCCGTACCGTGCCCCACCCCCTCACGCGCCCGTTCACCCTGCTGGGCCGGACGGTGGGCTATCTGCTGTCCGGCGGGCTGTTCGCGGCCGTCGTCTACGTCGGGCTGGGCGGCGTGCTGGCAGCGCCGTTCGGGCTGGTGACCCAGGTGGTGTGCGGGCTGCTGATCGTGGCGTTCGCGGTCGCGCTCGCGGGCCCGTTCGAGCGCCGCCGGCTCGCCCTCGTCATACCCGATCTGCCCCGGCCGCCGGACACCTGGCGGACGGTCGGCTACGGCGCGGTCTCCGTCCTGGCGGTCGGCTGGGCCGACCTCGCCGTCGTCCTGGTCTCCCTGGGCATCCCCGGCGCGCTGCTCCTCACCCCCTTCCAACCGACCGCCGTCCTCTGGCAGACCGTCGCGGGCCCGGTCGCGGGCGCCCTGCTGCTGCCGGTGTCCGCCTGGCCCATCGGCGCGTGGGCCACGGCACGCGCCACCGTCGCCCGGGCCGTGCTCGCTCCCCGGGACCACGAACTGCGCGAGGTGGTGCGTTCCCGGGCCCGGCTGGTCGACGCCTTCGAGACCGAACGCCGCCGCATCGAGCGCGATCTGCACGACGGTGCTCAAGCGCGGCTGGTGGCACTCACCATGAAGCTGGGCCTGGCCGCTCTCGCGCTGCCGCCCGGCAGCGAGGCAGCGAAGGAAGTCGGGGAGGCACACGGCCTGGCCAAGGAGGCGCTGGCCGAGCTGCGGGAGCTGATCCGCGGGGTCCATCCGCAGGTCCTCACCGAGCGCGGACTGCCCGCCGCCGTACGGGACATCGCGGGCCGCTCCCCCGTCCCCGTCGACCTGGACGTCGACCTTCCGGGCCGGCTCCCGCCCGCCGTGGAGTCCACCGCGTACTTCGTGGCCGCCGAGGCGCTGAACAACATGGCCAAGCACAGCGGCGCCGGTCGCGGCCGGATCACGGCCCGGGTCCACGACGGTGTACTGCACATCGAGATCGGGGACGACGGGTCCGGCGGCGCCGCCCCTGGCCCCGGTACGGGGCTGATCGGGCTCGCCGACCGTATCGCCGCCGCGGACGGCAGAATGCTGCTGTCCAGCCCGCCCGGCGGACCCACCCTCCTCAGAGCGGAGATCCCGTGCCGTCCGTGCAGCAGCCCCTCCGTATCGTGATCGCCGAGGACGCCGTCCTGCTGCGCGAGGGCCTGGTCCATCTGCTGCACCGGTTCGGCCACCAAGTCCCGGCCGCCGTCGGCGACGGCCCGGGGCTGCTGGCGGCTGCCCGGGAACACCGCCCTGACCTGGTCATCGCCGATGTGCGGATGCCGCCCGGCTTCACGGACGAGGGGCTGCGGGCGGCCCGCCTGCTCCAGGATGGGCAGCCGGGGCTGGCCGTCCTCGTGCTCAGCCAGTACGTCGAGCAGACCTTCGCCGAGGAGCTGCTGGAGGACCGCCGTGCCGGTGCGGGAATGGGCTATCTCCTAAAGGAACGCATCGGCGACGTCAAGGAGTTCGCCGACGCCGTCGCCCGGGTCGCGGCGGGCGCCACCGTCGTCGACCCCGAGGTCGTACGGCAGCTCCTCGCCCGCCGCCGCGATCCGCTGACCCGGCTCACCCCACGGGAGCGCGAGGTACTGGCCCTGATGGCGGAGGGCCGGTCCAACGCGGCGATCGCCCGCCGTCTGGTCGTGACCGAGGCAGCCGTGGCCAAGCACATCGCGGGTATCATGCTGAAGCTCGACCTGCCACCCGACGCGCCCGACGACCATCGGCGGGTGCTGGCGGTGCTGGCCTATCTGCGCGCCTGAGGCCGGGGCGCTCAGCGACGGGTCAGGGACGGGCGGGTGTTCAGGGTCTCCACCTCGCTCCCGGTGGCGCGCCGGTAGGTGTCCGTGATCCGGGCCAGCTCCCGGGGTCCGCGCCCGCCGTCCCGGTGCATGGCCCGGTTCGCCCGTACGACGTCCGCCGTCGCGGCGCGGCGCGCGCCCTCGTAGCGGGGCAGTCCGGTCCGCATCCCGTCCGGTGCGGACAGCTCGTACGCCAGGACCCGTGCGTCCACGATGGCCTGGGACGCGCCGTTGGCGCCCACCGGGTACATCGGATGCGCGGCGTCGCCGAGCAGGGTGACGCGGCCGCTCCCCCAGGACGGCAACGGGTCCCGGTCGGCCATCGGGTACTCCAGGATCTCCCCGCTGTCGGCCAGCAGGGCGGGCACGTCGAGCCAGCCGAGCGCCCAGTGCGCGTAGTACGGCAGCACATCGGCCACCCGTCCGGCGCGGTTCCAGCCCGCGTCCCCGGTGAGCGGGCCCGGTTCGGCCACCCGCACCTGGCACACCCAGTTGATCCGGTCGCGGCCGATCGGATACGCGACCATCTCCACGTCCCCGTCGCTCACGATGGCCATCGAACGGCCGGTGAGGAACGGCGCGGCCTTGGTCGTACCGCGCCACATCCGGATGCCGGACCACAGCAACGGCCCCTCGTCCGGGTGGAGTTCGGCGCGCACCGCCGAATGCAGGCCGTCGGCGCCGATCAGCGCCTCGGCGTCGTGCTCCTCGACCGTGCCCGTGGCGCGGTCGAGCATCCGCACCCGAACGCCGTCCGCCTCCTCGGGGCCGTGGTCGAAGCCCGTCACCCGGGCCCCGGTGCGGACCGCGCCGGGGCCCAGCCGCTCCCGGACCGCCGCGAGGAGAAGCAGTTGCAGCTCCCCGCGGTGGATCGCGTACTGCGGCCAGCGGTAGCCCTGGGCCAGACCGCGCGGCTCGCTGAAGATCCGGTGGCCGTGCCGGTCGGCGTAGACGTTCTCGGCGGTGGCCACACCGAGGCCGGCGAGGGCGTCGCCGAGGCCGAGTTCGGTCAGCTCCCGCACGGCGTGGGGCAGCAGGTTGATGCCGACGCCGAGCGGACGGATCTCCCGGGCGCTCTCCACGACGGTGGCCCCGATGCCCGCGGCGTGGAGGCTGAGCGCGGCGGTCAGCCCGCCGATGCCCGCACCGGCGATGAGGACGCTCATGACGCGGGCCGGGCCGCCGGGCGGATCTCGGGGCGGTCGATGACGCGCAGCCAGGTGCCGTCCGGCTCGCGGCGGACGACCTGCACCCGGCCGCCGGTGTTGTCGCCGGACGGCGTCGAGGTGAGGGCGAGGTCGCCGTAGCGGACGGTCGGCAGCGGCTCCTCCGGCCGGAAGGGCTGCGTCGTGTGGTCGAGCAGGGCCTGGCACACGGCGCGGATGGCCTCCCGGCCGACGGTCACCGAGCCCGGCGGGTACGCGAGCACCGCGTCCGGTGCGTACAGCTCGGCCATGCCCTCGGCGTCGCCCGCGTTGGCGCGCTCGACGAACAGCCGGGTCAGGTCCTCGGGGGTGGTGGCGCGTTCGCGCGTCGTCCCGGTCATGGTTGGTGCTCCTGTTCTTTCTGTGTCCTGCCTCCACTCTCCGGCGCTCCAGAGCAGAAGTCCAAGAGATGGTGAGTCTGATCGCTAGAATGATCGCTTATGGAATTGCGTCAGCTCGCCTACTTCGTGGCCGTGGCCGAGGAACGGAACTTCACCCGGGCCGCGGAGCGTGAGCATGTGGCCCAGCCGGGCGTGAGCGCCCAGATCCGGCGGCTGGAGCGGGAGCTGGGCCAGGAGTTGCTGGACCGTTCGGGCCGCTCGGTGCGGCTGACCGAGGCGGGCGAGGCCGTCCTGCCGTACGCGCGGGCGGCGCTCGCCGCGGTGGAGGGCGCGCGGCAGGCCGTGGACGAGCTGACCGGGCTGCTCAGGGGTCAGGTGGCGGTGGGGACGGTGACCTCGCACACCGCCGATCTGCCGGACCTGCTGGCGGAGTTCCACGACGCCCATCCGGCGGTGGAGATCACCTTGTCCGAGGCCAACTCGGACGAGCTGCTGGAGGGTTTGCGGTCGGGGCGGCTCGACGCCGCGATCGTCAGCGTCGGCAGGGAGACACCGCCCGGTATCGAGATGCAGGTGCTCACCGACCAGCCGATCGTCGCGGCCGTCAGCCATGACCACGAGCTGGCCGTCCACTCCGCCATCTCGCTGGACACCCTGCGCGGACGGGCCCTGATCAGCCTGCCGCCCGGTACGGGGCTGCGCACCCGGCTCGACGAGGCGTGCGCGGCCGCCGGGTTCACCCCGCGCATCGCCTTCGAGGCGAGCGACCCGGAGGTGCTGGCCCAGCTCGCCGAGCGCGGACTGGGCGCGGCGATCCTGCCCGGATCGTTCGCCGAGGCGCGGGCGGACCGGCTGCGAACGGTACGGATCGTCCGCCCGGCGTTGCGCGGGCGGCTGGTGTTCGCGTGGCGGGCGGGCGGCCCGAGCGGCCCCGCCGGGCGCGCCCTGGTGGCACGCGCCTGCCCCGCCCTGCTGGAGCGCGCCCGCCGCGTGCTGGGCGGCCCGGCCACGTCCCCCTAGCCAGCGGTGCCGTCTCCCCGCGGGGACGCGCCATTGACAGCGGTCGGCGGCGGATCCCAGAATTGGCGTCATGATCACGCAGCGGTTCGACACGACGGGACACCTTCGCGCCCCGGATCGGACCGGCTGTGAGCGCTCGGGCCGCTAGTCGGCCCGCCCCGGCCCTCGCGACCATCGTCCCGCGCCGCCAGGCCCGCGCCCGCTCCGCCTCCTGACACTCCGGATCGCCGCCGGACACTCCGGAGCGCTCCCGGGCGCATCACGGACGACACCGAGCGCACCACCGCGTGATACCGCACCGCGTCCCACCGGGTCTCCCCGTGCGCCGCGCGAGGGCTTCTCCACGATCCGTCCCAGCGGCACCACCGCCGTCGCCGCGTCACGCATGAGGAGAACACCATGACCGTCGTCGACACCCCGCCGAACCCGCCGGTGCTGCGCGATGCGCGCATTCCCCCGGGCGGCCTGTACGAAGGGGCGCGTACGCTGCGCCGGTTGCCCGAAGGGTGGCAGGAGCGCCCGTACGAGCGCTTCACGCTGGTGCCGCTGGGTCGCACCATCGGGGCCGAGATCCGCGGCGCGGACCTCTCGCGGCCGCTGGACCCGGGGCTGCGCGAGGAGTTGAACCGCGCCCTGCTGGAGTGGAAGGTGCTCTTCTTCCGCGGCGCGCACCTCACCTCCGCCCAGCAGCGGGACTTCGCCCGGCACTGGGGCGAGCTGGAGACCAACCCCCTGCTCGCCAGTGGTTCGAGCCAGGACGTGGCCCGCTTCGACAAGAGCGAGGGCGCCACCCCCACCTTCGAGAACGTGTGGCACGCCGATGTCACGTTCCGGGAGCGGCCCGCGCTCGGCGCCGTGCTCCAGCTGCGCGAGGTGCCGCCCGTCGGCGGCGACACCATGTGGGCGGACATGGCCGCCGCGTACGACAACCTGCCCCGGGAGGTGCGGGAGCGCATCGACGGCGCCACGGCCGTGCACGACTTCATCCCCGGTTTCTCCCGCTTCTACGGCCCCGAACGGCTCGCCCCGTTCCAGGACGCGTTCCCGCCCGTCGAACACCCGGTGGTGCGCACCCATCCGGAGACCGGGCGGCGGATGCTCTTCGTGAACACCTCCTTCACCACCCGGATCACCGGCCTGGACCGGGAGGAGAGCGACCGGCTGCTGAGCTATCTGTGCCGTCAGGCGCAGGTCCCGGAGTACCAGGTGCGCTTCCGGTGGCAGCCCGGCGACGTGGCGTTCTGGGACAACCGCGCCACCCAGCACTACGCGGTGAACGACTACGCACCGCACCCGCGGGTGGCCGAGCGGGTCGCCATCGAGGGGGACCGCCCGTTCTGACGCGGAACGGGCGCGGCGGCGGGGTTGTGCCCCGCTGCCCGGGACTCATGCACCACTGCTCGGGACCGGTCCGGATACGGGATATCGGGCGCGGCCATGGCCAAAGCTGAGGTATACCGTTACCGGGGGCAACACGTCGACGGTCCTGACGGACCATGGAGCAGAGGCCGGGCTGTGGCAGGGGGCCTCGGAGGTTACGGGTGCGATACCGGGTCCTTGGGGCGCTCGAGCTGTGGGACGGCGACGCATGGACGTCCCTCGGCCCGGCGAAGTGGCGGATGCTGCTCGCGGTGCTGCTGTGCCACGCCAACCGGACCGTCCCGGCCGAACGGCTCATGGACGAGCTGTGGGGCGAGGACCAGACGCCGCAGAGCGCGGCCAAGTTGCTCCAGACGTATGTCTCCCGGCTGCGGCAGAGCCTCGGCGACGCGTCGGGCCGGGCCCTGATCACCGACAAGCAGGGGTACAAGGCGCACGGCTACCGGCTGGCTGTGGAGACGGCCGACTTCGACGCCCACCGGTTCGAGCAGCTGGTCGAGGAGGGGCGGCGCGGACTCGACCGGGAGGCCGAGTCCCCGGAGGACGCCGCCGAGCGGCTGCGCGAGGCGCTGGTGATGTGGCGCGGCACGCCGTTCGCTGACGTCCCTTCGACCCCGTCCGTGGAGGCGGAGAGCACCCGGCTCGGCGAGCTGAGGCTCCAGGCCCTGGACGCCCGTATCGACGCCGACCTGCGGTGCGGTCGGCACGCCGACGTCCTGGGTGAGCTGGAGGCGCTGAGCGCCGAGCATCCGTACCGCGAGGAGTTGCGCGGCCGGTTGATGCTGGCCCTGTACCGCTCCGGGCGGCAGGCCGACGCCCTGGCCGCGTACCGCGAGCTGCACCGGCTGCTGGCCGACGACCTCGGGGTCGAGCCGATCCCGCCGCTCCAGCGGCTCCAGCAGCGGATCCTCACCGCCGATGCCTCCCTGCTGGCGCCCCCGGCCCGCCGCAAGGAGGAGCGGCCCGCCGCTCCGGCCGCGCGCCCGGCCGCCCGCGGCCCGCGTCAACTTCCGCCCGCCAGCCAGGCGTTCACCGGACGGCATGGCGAAGTGGCGGTGATCCAGGCACTTCTGGACCAAGGCGATCAAACCGACCAGGGCCAAAGCGATCAGGGCGCCGAGAATGCCGACTCCGGCCGCCCCGTGGTGATCGCGGCCATCGACGGCACCGGCGGCGTGGGCAAGTCCACGCTGGCCATCCACGCCGCGCATCAGCTCGCCGAGCGGTTCCCGCACGGCCAGCTCTATGTCGATCTGCACGGCACCACCGCCGGGCTCTCGCCCCTCGAACCGGCCGAGGTGCTCGGGCGGTTCCTGCGCGCCCTGGGCGTGGACGGGTCGAGCGTGCCGGGCGACACCGACGAGGCGTCGGCCCAGTTCCGCTCGCTGGTGGCGGGGCGGCGGCTGCTGGTCATCCTCGACAACGCCGCCTCCGTGGACCAGGTCCGTCCGCTGCTGCCCGCCGGGCCGGACTGCGCCGCGCTGGTCACCAGCCGCGAGATGCTGACCACCCTGGAGGGCGCCACCCATCTGCATCTGGACGTCCTCCCCCACGACCAGGCCGTGGCACTGCTGGAGCGGATCGTCGGGGTGGAGCGGGTGCGGGCCGAGCCCGAGGAGGCCGAGGCCATCACCCGGCTGTGCGGCCGGCTGCCGCTGGCGCTGCGGATCGCGGGCGCCCGGCTGGCCGCCCGGCGGTCCTGGCCGCTGCGCACCCTGGTGGCCAAGCTGACCGACGCCCGCGGACGGCTGGACGAGCTGCGCTTCGGCGACCTGGCGGTGCGTACCAGCTTCCAGGTGAGCTACGACGCCTTCCGGCTCGGCGGGCGCTCCGACGACGCGGACGCGGTACGCGCCTTCCGGCTGCTGAGCGTGGTACCCGGGCAGGACGTGAGCCTGCCGGTGGCGGCCGCGCTGCTGGACCACCCCGCCGACCGCGCCGAGAACGCACTGGAGCGGCTGGTCGACGCGCAGCTGCTGGAGAGCCCGGACTCCGTCCGGTACCACATGCACGATCTGCTCCGGCTGTTCGCCTCGGAGCGGGCCGAGCGGGAGGAGCCCGAGGGCGAGTCCGCCGCGGCGCTGGAGCGGACGATGGCCTGTTACGTGGCCACGGCCCAGCGGGCGGTCACCCTGCTCGACCCTCGGCGGCCCTGGCCCCGCCATCCGGTCGAGGGCACCGTGGTCCCGCTGGGGGACCGTACGGAGGCGGAGGCGTGGCTCAAGACCGAGGCGGGCAACCTGGTGGCCGCCGTCGCCCACTCCGTCACCCAGTCGGACGGACTCGCCCGGCTCGGCATCCGGCTGGCCCAGGCCCTCCAGTGGTTCCTGTACCCGCGGGCCCACGCCCAGGACCTCCAGACCATCAACGAGCTGGCGATCGGGGCGGCCAGGCGGCTGGGCGACCTGGAGAGCCAGGCGTGGGCGCTGGATCATCTCGCGGGCGCTCACTGGCTCCAGCACAGCTACGAGGAGATGCGGGCCGCCCTGGAGCGGGCGCTGGAGATCTGGCGCGCCATCGGCCATCAGCGGGGCGAGCAGCGGTCGCTGTGCAACCTGGCTGACGCGCTGTCCGAACTGGGGCTGTTCGAGGAGGCCATCGGGGTGCAGCGGCGTCAGCTCGCGCTGGCCCGGGACACCGGGGACCGGGCGGCCGAGGTGATCGGCCTGGGCAACCTGGGCCGCGCCCACCGCGGTCTGGGCCGCTCCGACGACGCCCTCATGTGCTTCAAGGAGAGCCTGGAGCAGGCCCGGCGGACCGGTGACACCCACCATCAGGGCTTCGCGATGTACGAGATCGGCATCACGTACATGGAGCAGGGGAAGTTCCCGGAGGGCCGGGCGCATCTGGACGAGGCGCTGCCGGTGTGGCAGCGCCCGGGTACGTACGAGGGCTGGCGCGGGCACACCTGGAGCGGGCTCTTCCCCGCCTGTATGACGCTCCAGATCGGCCCCGGCCCGCACTGAGGCGGGGCCGGGGTCCGGGCCCGGGGCTTCGCTACGGCTTGCGCGCCACCCCGCCGTACGCCCACACCCGGCTCGGGTCGTGCTTGGCGCCGATGCCCGGGCGCCAGGCGGTCAGCTGCACCAGGCCCGGTTCGAGCACGTCGAGCCCGTGGAAGAAGCCCATGATGCCATCGTGGTCGCGCGCCTCCGCCGCGACCGGGCTGACGCTGAGCGGTGTCCAGTCCCGGTCGTCGGGCGTCTCGTCGGTGAAGTCGCCGGTGACATGCGAGACGATCAGATAGCTGCCGGGCGGGGCCCACTCCATGAGCCGGGCGACGATGCCGTACGGATCGTCCTTGTCGTCGATGTAGTCGAGGATGAAGGTGAGCACGATCCCGACCGGCTGTCCGGGGTCGAGCAGCCGGCCCACCTCGTCATGAGCCAGGATCTTGTCGGGCTCGAGCAGATCGCCGCTGATCATCGTGGTGCCGGGGACCGCGAGCCGGGCCTGGCCGTGGCTGGCCACGATGGGGTCGTTGTCGACGTAGACCACGCGGGACCGGGGGTTCACCGCCTGGGCGATCTCGTGCACGTTCGGGGTCGCGGGCAGGCCCGAGCCGATGTCCAGGAACTGCGTGATGCCCTCTTCGGCCAGCTCGGCCATCGCCCGCTGGAGGAACCGGCGGTTGGCCAGGGCGGTGTCGCGGATCTCCGGCGCGATCCGCAGGAAGTGCTGGGCCTGTTCGTAGTCGGCGAGGTAGTTGTCCTTGCCGCCGACGAGGTAGTTGTAGACCCGCGCCGGGTTCGCCCGATGGCCGGGGTGGCGGCCGTGGTCGAGCGGCTCCCAGTCCACCGTGGTGAGCCCGATGCCGGGCCCGCTGCTGTTCATCCGAGATTCCCCTGCCCTTGAGCCTGCCTCGCCCTGCCGCTTGCCGGTTCCGTCACCGCGGATGCGGCGCCGGTCCCGGACGCCAGGTGACCGTGTCACTGGGTCCCGGTTCCGCCCAGGCGACCGGGGCTCGCGACCAGAGGTGGAACGGCAGGTCCACATCCGCCGACACCCGGCTGAGCTGGCCCCAGGAGTACGCGTGGGAGTGGACCACCGCGGCCTGGAGCGCCGCTTCGAGGCAGGCCCGCGCGGTGCGCTCCGCGCGGCAGGTGCCACTCGGTCCGGACCCCTCCACGCCGCCGGAGAGCTGATAGGTGCTCCAGGCGTAGAGGGGTTCGTCCTCGGTGTGCGGTCGGGGTTGCGGTTGCTGCTGCTGGTCGACGTTCACGGGCCCTCTCCAGACGCGTCTCTACCGGTGGGGCTTGGCGATGCGTCCAGCATCGGAGAGGGCGGATTACCGGCGGTATAGCGGCGGTAAAGCGGTATGCGACGGCGCTATACCGGCCGGAGGGCGCGGGTCGTACGGGGCGTGCGCGGCGTACGGGGCGCAGGGGAGCCGGTCACCCGGCGAGCCAGGCCAGCACCTCCCGGTTGATCCGCTCGGGCTGTTCCAGGTGCAGGAAGTGGCCCGCGCCGTCGACCAGTTCGACGCGGGAGCCCGCCGGGAGGTGGTCCTTGGCGCTGTGGACCACGTCGGAGCCGATGCAGCCGTCGTCGGTGCCGTGCAGGAAGAGGATCGGCCGCTCGCCGGTGGCGGTGATCGCCGCCTGCTCCGCCGCGTACGCCGGGACCTGGCGGGCCGGGTCGAACAGGGCCTTGTAGTAGCCGATCGCGGCGGCGAGGTGGGCCGGGTCCTTCAGGCTCTCCTTGACGTGCGCGATGTCCTGCGCGGAGTCGTGGTAGCCGGGCGACCAGTCGCGCCACAGGCCGTCGATGAGCGCCATGTCGTGGGCCGCTGCGCCCGCTTCGGCGAGCGGGGTCTGGAACAGGAAGATGTAGAAGGAGCGCTTGAACTGTCCGTAGTCGTAGTCGAAGAAGTCGGCCAGCACGCCGCCCAGCGGGGGCACCGACATCGTCACGGCCCGCCGCCAGCGCTCGGGGGCGTGGGCGGTGGCGCCGTAGGCGGCGATGGCGCCCCAGTCGTGGCCGATGAGCACCGCGTCCCCGTCGGCGCCGAACGCCTCGTGCAGGGCGTTGGCGTCGGAGGCGATGGCGCCCGCCTGGTAGGCGCCGTCGTCGGGTATGCCGGTGGGTGCGTAGCCCCGCATGAAGGGGGCGACGGCGTGATAGCCCGCGTCCGCGAGGGCGGGGAGCAGATGGCGCCAGGAGTGTGCCGTGTCGGGGAAGCCATGCAGGCAGAGCGCCAGCGGGGCGTCCGCCGGGCCCGCGTCGAGATAGCCGAACTCGATTCCATTTGCGGTGATGCTCTTGACCTGTGTCACGCTCAGCGATGCTAATTCACCGTCAGGAACACGTCCACGCACGGCATCGGGGGATTTCCTCGACCCCCGATGATCCGGCTGCGCGGTGACCGCCGGGATGGCAGACTGCGCGCTGTCACCCGCACCCGCCCCGCCCGAGGGAGGCCCCCATGACCAGCCCCAGCAGCGCCGTCGCCGACCACCATGAGGCGATGGAGCATCGCGGGTTCCTCTACCGCGACGAGGGGGAAGTGGTCGACATCTGCGTGCCCTTCCTGCGGGCGGGCCTGGAGGCCGACGACGCGGTGGCCGTGGTGGCGGCCAAGTCGAACATCGCGGCGCTGCGGGACGCCCTCGGGCAGGACGCCCCGGCGGTGCAGTTCGAGGACGCGCTCAGCTGGTACCAGCACCCGGTGAAGACGATCGCCGCGTACGACTCGTTCGTGAAGGCCGAGTCGCCGCGCCGGGTCCGGGTGATCGCCGAGCCGGTGTGGCAGGGGCGCACCCCGCTGGAGGTGGTGGAGTGGGCGCGCTACGAGTCGATCGTGAACGCGGCGTTCGCCCACTCCGGCGCCCGCGCCATCTGCTGTTACGACCGCCGGGTGCTGCACCCCGAGATCCTGACGTACGCGCGCCGGACCCACCCCGAGATCATCGACGGTGAGGGGCCGGAGCAGAGCCTGGAGTACACCGCCCCCGGTCCGTTCAGCGCCACCTGCGACCGCCGGGCGCTGACGCCCGCTCCGGCGACCGCCGAGCGGCTGCCGGTCGAGGCGGCCGATCTGGACGCCGTACGCATCTTCATCGCCGAGCGCGGCGGATGGCACGGCATGGGCCAGGAGGGCCTGCGCAACATGGTCGCCGCCGTCGCCGAGGTGGCGGGCACCGCTCTCCGCCACGGCAGCGCCCCGGCGGAGCTGCGGGTGTGGACCCAGGACGGCGACCTGGTCTGTGAGATCGCCGGACCCGGCCACTGGTACCCGGACGCCCTGTGGGGTTTCACCCCGCCGGAGGGGTCGGAGACCGGCTTCGGGCTGTGGGGCGTACGGATGCTGTGCGACGTCGTACAGATGCAGACGGACGCGGACGGCACCCTGATCAGGCTGCGCACCGGCCTCTGACCCGGCCGGGGCTCACCTCGGCGACACCGGGAGCCGGGGCACCCCGTGGTCGGCCAGCGGGCCCACCTCCAGGCCCGCGGCGCGGCACGCGGTCACCAGATGCGGCAGCGCCGCCAGGGTGACGCGCCAGCAGCCGGGCGACGACGACCGGTCGGAGTCGTGCAGCAGGACCGTGGCGCCGCCCCGGAGCCCGCCGCCGAGAGCGGCGAGCACCGAGGCCGGGGTGGCGTTCGGGGACCAGTCGTGCCCCCAGGCCGACCACAGGATGGGCCGCAGCCCGGCGCGTACGGCCGCGAACCAGCGGCCGCCGGTCAGGACCCCGTACGGGGGCCGGTACCACAGCGGGACGGCACCGGTGGTCAGCCGCACCGCCCGGGCGGCGCCCGCCACCTCGGAGACGTCCCGGACCGGCCTCGGCAGCCAGGGGCGGTTGTGGGTCCAGCCGTGGACGGCGAGTTCATGGCCGCGGAACGCGATCTCACGGGTCGTGCGGGGATAGCGCATCACGCTCTCGCCCAGCACGAAGAACGTGGCGGTCACCGCCAGCTCGTCCAGCGCGTCCAGGAAGCGCGGGGTGGAGTGGGGATCGGGGCCGTCGTCGAAGGTCAGGGCGATGTGGTCGGACCTGCCCTGCCCGGACAGCGCGGGGAAGAGCACGCGCCGGGGCCCGGGCAGCCAGGTACCGGCCGGGACCAGATGCGCGGCCGCGGCCGCCACCGCCGCGTTCCGGGCCAGCGCACCCGTGCGTCGCCCGGCCCCCGACGCACCCGTCCGTCGCCCGGCGGTCACGGCGGGCTCCCGCTGTCCGGGACGCGGCGTACCGCCGGCCGCACCAGCGCGCCGGTGGTGTCCGCGTCCCAGCCCTGGGCCATGGCGGGCGACCGGGTGAGGCCGACGATCCCGGCCGCCATCAGCCCCATGCCGACCGCCTCGGGCAGCAGCCGCAGGCCCAGTTCGACGCGCTCGCCGAACAGCACCCAGCCCAGCGCGATGCTCACCAGCGCGTCCCCGAGGGTCAGCGCGGGCTGGGAGGCGGCCAGGGTGCCCGCGCGCAGGGTGCTCTGGAGCAGCAGAAAGCTGAGCAGCCCCACGACGCACACCGCGTACAGCGGCCAGCCGGTGAACACCGCGGCCACTCCCCCGCCGAACCGCCCGGTGAACTCCTTGATGAGGGCCGCCGTGCACGCGAAGCCGACGGCGGTCGCGCATCCGAGCACCGCAGCCCGCGCCGCGCCCCGCAGCGCCCGCGCCGCCAGGGCCAGAGCCCCCACGACGAGCGCCAGCACCACACCGGCGGGCAGCCAGAGCCCGTTCCGGGCGGTGGCGTGGCCGTGCGAGGGGTCGGCCGCGACGAGGAAGAGCGCGAGTCCGGCGGCGAGCATCACGAACGCCAGCCAGGTCCGGCCGCCTGGCCGCCGGCGGAACACCAGGCTCCCCACCACCAGGGTGAACAGCAGCTCGCTGACCAGCAGCGGCTGGACGACGGAGAGCCTCCCGACTGCCAGCGCCCCCACCTGGGCCACCGCCGAGACCACCATCGCCGCGCCCCCGGCCAGCCAGTACGGGCGCCGCAGCAGCCGCAGCAGATGCCGCAGCGCCTGCCCCGCCCCGCCGCCGTCGTCCCCCGGGGCCTCCCGCTCCTGGTCCATCGCGGCGCGCCGCTGGAGGACGGAGGCTGCGCCGTTGCCGAGGGCGGACAGCAGCGCGAGGAGGACGGTCAGGGCACCCATGTCACCCCCATCTCTCAGCCGAAGCGGGCGGCCAGCCGGTGGTACAGCCCCGGGGCCGCGCCGCGCACCAGCGCGGGCAGCCGCAGCCACGCGGGTACGTAGACCTCGTCCCGGCCGCGCGCGACGGCGTCCCAGACGGCCTCGGCGACCCGCTCGGGCGGCAGCGGGCGCGGCATCCGGCGGGTGTACGGGACGCCACGGCGGGCGAAGAACGGGGTGTCCACCACGCCGGGGACCACATGGGTGACGCGTACGCCGCCCCGCCGCAGCTCATGGCGCAGGGCGTCGGCGAAGACCCCGAGCGCCGCCTTGGCCGCGGAGTACACCGCCTCGCCGCGCACCCCGACACTGCCCGCGACCGATCCGATGAGCACGATGTGGCCGCGCCGCTCGGCCAGCATGTGCGGCAGGACCAGCCGTACCAGCCGCATGGTGGCGAGCAGATCGACGCCCACCACACGGTCGATGGCGGCGGGCGGCATCGCGCTGAACGGGCCCGCCCAGCCGATGCCCGCCCCCGCGACCAGCAGATCCACCCGCCCGGCGGCGTCGAAGGCGGCCTCCACCAGACCACGGCCGCCCTCGGGGGTGGCCAGATCGGCCGGGAGGGCGACGGCCGAGGTGTGCGCGGCCACCCGGTCGAGACGTTCCCGGTGGCGGCCGCTGACCAGAAGCCGCCATCCGCCGCCCGCCGCGAACCGGTGTGCGACGGCGGCGCCGATGCCCGAGGACGCGCCGGTCACCAGCGCCACCCCGAATTCGGTGGGGGCGGCCCCAGTGGCGGCACCGGCCGTGGTGCGCGCGGTGTCGGCGTGCGGCTGTGCGTCCGGCAGAGGGCGGGCCATGGCACCTTCCTGTCTCGCTGCGGACCCGTGGCGTCGATGCGCCACCGGCCGTCGAGCGCGCGGTTTGACGGCACGCGGAGCGGATACCTCCAGTGAGCCATGAGCGGTCGCGCCTCGCACCATCGGAGGTGAGCCCCATCGGAGGTGATCATGCGCCTGCCGTCGCAGCGTTTTCTCGTGGTGAGCGCGAGCATGGGGGCCGGTCATGACGCGGTGGCCGGGGAGCTGGTGCGCAGACTGGAGCGCGCGGGACACCGGGCGGACCGGGTGGATGTGCTGGAGCTGCTGCCCGCCGGGATCGGCCCGGGGCTGCGCGCCTTCTACCGGACGGCGGTCCGCCGGGCCCCGTTGGTCTACGCGGGCATCTACCGGGCGTTCTTCCACCCCGGGCACGGCTGGTCCGGTTCCGGCCGGGGGCCACGGCCCGGCACCGCCCCGCTGGCGGCGCTCGCCGAGGACCGGCTGCTGGCACTGGCCGGGCGGCTGCGGCCCGCCGCCGTGGTGCCCGTCTTCCACCTCGCCGCGCAGCTCACCGGCCGGTTGCGGGTCCGCGGGGCGCTGCCGGTGCCGAGCGCGGTGGTGGTCACCGATTTCGCCGTGCACCGCCAGTGGCTGCACCCGGGCAACGATCTGCACCTGTGTGTCACCGACGACGCCGCCGAGCGGGTGCGGCGGGCGCTCGGACGGCCCGCGGTGGCCACCGGCCCGCTGGTGGCGGAGGGTTTCCTCGGCCCGACCGCCGGGGCGGCGGGCTGGCGGCGCCGCTTCGAGCGGCACGCCCCCGGCCGGCCGCCGGTGGTCCTGTCCGCCGGGGCCTGGGGCGCCGGTACGCGGCTGGCGGCCACCGCACGGCTGCTGTCCGCCGCGGGCCATCTGCCGGTGGCGCTGTGCGGCCGGGACGATCGGCTGCGCCGACGGCTGTCCCGGTGGCCGCAGGTGGTGGCCCTCGGCTGGGAACCCGATCTGCCCGGACTGCTGGCCGCCACGCGGGCGCTGGTGGACAACGCGGCCGGACAGACCGCGCTGGAGGCGCTGGCCACCGGAGTTCCGGTGGTGGGCTACCGGCCCATCCCGGGCCATGGCCGCGAAGGGGTGCGCCGGATGGCCGCCCTCGGCCTGACGGACCACGCGGCGGACTCATGGGAGCTGCTGCGCCTGCTCGACGCGCTCACCGCGCCCTCGGCGCTGCGGACACGCCGTATCGCCGCGGGCCGACGGCTGTTCGCCACCGGCCCCGCCGATGTCGCCGCCCGGCTGGCCGAGATGGCGGCCGACGGCGGCCAGGGCGTCGTCACGAGATCTTCGTGACGGAGCGGGTGGCCTCCTCGTAAGGGAGTGGGTGGACCGCAGCTTCGGCACGCGCACTGGCGCCGACACATCCGGGTCCACCCTTCCCACACGCCACTTCCGCCCCCGCTGCCACCGAGGTGGCGGCGCACCGACAGGAGAACGGCGGTCAGCTGGTGGCCGCGGCCTCGTACAGGCCACGCCCGGAGCGCTTGGCCCGGTCCGTCGTGCGCAGCCGCTCCAGCGTGTTGCGCACCGAGTTGACGTTGGTACGCGTCTCGTCGCGGCCCAGGGCCTCGTTGACCTCGGACGCGCGCATCGGACGGCCCGCCTTCTTCAGGGCGCCGAGCACCGACTCGGCGAGCCCGGTGGAGCGCTCGGAGGAGGTGCCCGCCGCCTTGGCCGTCTTCTCGGTGGCCTTGGGGGCGGCGGCCTTGGCGGTCGCCTTGGGGGCGGTGGCCTTGGCGGGGGCCGTGGCCTTCTCGCTCGTCTGGGCGCTCTTCTCGGTGGCCTTGGCCGCCTTGGTGGTGGCCTTGGCGGTGGTCTTGCTGGTGTCCTTGGCCGCCGCCTTCTTGGCGGGCTTCTTCGTGGCGGTCTTCTTGGCCGCGGCCTTGGTGGCGGTCTTCGCGGCCCGACCGGAACCGGCGGTGGACTTGGCCTTGCTGCGCTGGCGGCCGATGGCGGCCTTGCGCGTGGCGGCGGGCGTCCGGGTCGCCGGGGCCGCGTCGGCGGCCGACGTGGAATCGGCCTCGGTGGCCGCGTCGGTGGCGGTGGCGACGGTGTCCCCGGCCGCCTTGGCCTCCGCGATGTCGCCGTTGCCGCTCTGCGGGAGCGCGGCCCCCGACAGGGCCTGAAGGCTGCTCAGCGCGGTGCTGACCACCTCCAGCCGCTTGGCCACGGCGTCCAAATCGCCCTTCAGGGCGTCGTGTTGCTTCTCCAGTTGCGGAAGCTCGGCCTTCAGTGCCTCGATCGTCGAGCCCACACTGTTGTCGGCACTCAGCGAGTTCACCATCGCTTCGTCCCCTTTCTGGGCGTCTGCGCCCATCGTTGCTGCGATTATGCCTGCTGTTAGGTGTGTGCGGTGCCCTGTGTGCCACCACGCAAAACAACCGGGACCGCCTTGACGGCTACCGAGCAGCCAACTTTCGGTGAAGTCAGGTGGCACGAACCCCCTTGTCAGACCGGTCGTGTCATCCGCAGGAGTGGTGGCGCGCGTCGTGATGACGACACATCAGGCGTGAAAAACACCGCGCGCGCCCCCAGGCCATCTGGATACCGTGCACACCATGACCGAACCCACGACCGGCTCCCTGAAGGTGCCCGGCGCCAGGCTGTATTACGAGGTGCGCGGCACCGGCCCGGTGCTGCTGCTCATCCCGGGCGGGGCCGGTGACGCCGCTTCCTACGACCATGCGGCGGCGGCCCTCGCCGACCGGTACACGGTGGTGTCCTACGACCGGCGCGGCGCCTCCCGCAGCACCCTCGACGACCCGCCCGCGGACCAGCGGGTCGAGGTGCACGGCGAGGACGCGTTCCTGCTGCTCGACGCGGTGGCACCGGACGGCGCACCGGCGTACGTGTTCGGGTGCAGCGCGGGCGCCATCGTCGCGATGGAACTGCTGGCCCGGCATCCGGAGCGGGTGCGGCTGGCGATCGCACACGAGCCGCCCCTGGTGGAGCTGCTGCCCGACGCCGCGCGGCAGCGGGCGTTCTTCGCCGAGGTGCGCGCGGCCTACCGCCGCGACGGGATCGGGGCGGCGATGGCGGTGATGGCCGAGGGCACCGGCCCGGCGGAGGGAGCCGCGCGGCGGGATCGCGCGGCGGAGCCTCCGCCGTTCCCGCCCGAGGTGATCGAGCGGATGACGGCCAACTTCCCGTACTACCTGGAGCACGTCCTGTGCCCGTTCACCGGCCACGTCCCGGATCTGGAGGCGCTGGCGGCCGTATCGGAGCGGCTGGTCCCGGCGGGCGGCCGGGAGTCGCACGGGCTGCTGCTGTACCGCCCGGCGGTGGCGCTCGCCGAGCGGCTGGGCACCGAGGTGGTGGACTTCCCCGGCGGTCACGCGGGGCTCGGCGAGCACCCGGCCGAGTTCACCGAGGTGTTGAGCCGGACGCTGCTGCGTCGATGAGGGCGGTCAGCGCTTCGGGGGTCATGCTGCCCGGTGCGCGCCGCTCCCGGGCGCAGTCGCCCGCGATCCGTCCCAGCGTCTCGTTGACCGGTGTCGGGACGCCGTGTTCGCGTCCGAGCAGCACGATCTCCCCGTTGAGATAGTCCGCCTCGATCGTGCCGGTCCCGCGGGTCAGGCTCTGCCACGACGAACCACCGCCGCGCTCCACGCCGTCGGGCGGCCGTATCTCCACCTTCCCGGATCGGAGCGCGGCCTGTTCGGCGGCGTCGGTGTGGGCGATGCCAGCGGCGTCGAGGACCGCGACGCCCTCCGCCTTCGCCCGCGCGGCGAGGGCCTGGGCCTCGTCCGGGATCAGCGGCCCGCAGATGGCCTCGACGGCGTTGGCGAGGTTGTTGATGAGCTTGGCGTATTTCCAGCGCATCACGTCCGGCACGACCGGCGCGAGGAACACGGACCCCTCGAGGTCCGCGGCCACCCCCCGGATGGTGTCGTCCTCCCCCGACGGATAGCGGCCCAGGCTGAGGATGCCGGTGTACGGGGCGCACGGCGCGGCGACCAGCCCCGGCTCCAGGTGGGTCGAGGGCATCCAGACGCACACGCCGTAGACCCGGCGGAAGCGGCGCAGCGCCAACCGCTCGTTCTCCACCCCGTTCTGGGCGCACAGCAGCGGCAGCCGCTCCCCCGCGGTGCCGCCGCCGGTGACCGGCCGCGGCGCCCAGTCGTCCAGCGCCGCCGCGCTGTCCTGGGTCTTCACGGCGAGGACGAGCACATCGTCGGGGCGCAGTTCGACGTCCTCGGGCCCGGTGACGGCGGGCACCGGGACCTCGTGGACGGAATCGGGCGCCGTGAAGCGCAGCCCGCGGTCGCGCAGCGCCTGATAGTGCGCGCCGCGCGCCACCAGGACGACGTCGTGGCCTGCGAGATGGAGCCGGGCGCCGACCGTTCCGCCGACCGCGCCCGCTCCGATGATGAGGTAACGCACCAGGACCCTTTCCCCGTGGGTGGTAGAAACAACGTACCTGCACGGACCCGTTGGAAGAGCCCGAGGTGGAACGATGAAACTGCGCTGTGCCGTGCTCGACGACTACCAGGACGTGGCCCTGTCCTCGGCCGACTGGTCGGGTGTCCGCGACGCGGTGGAGGTGGTGTCGCACCGGGACCGCTTCGCCGACCGGGACGCGCTGGTCGAGGCGATCGGGGACTGCGAGATCGTGGTCATCATGCGGGAGCGCACCCCGTTTCCCGCGGAGCTGTTCGCCCGGCTGCCCCGGCTCGGGCTGCTCATCACCACCGGGATGCGCAACGCGTCCGTCGATCTGGAGGCGGCCGCCCGGCACGGCGTCACCGTGTGCGGCACCGCCAGCTCCACTGAGCCGCCCGTCGAGCTGACCTGGGCGCTGATCCTGGGCCTGGCCCGCCACCTCGTGCGGGAGAGCACGGCACTGCGGGACGGCGGGCCGTGGCAGAGCACGGTCGGCATGGATCTGCACGGCCGTCGCCTCGGTCTGCTGGGGCTGGGCAAGATCGGCACCAAGGTGGCGCGGATCGGCCAGGCGTTCGGCATGGACGTGGTGGCCTGGAGCCAGAACCTCACGGCCGAACGGGCCGCGGCGGAGGGCGTCGGATTCGTCGCCTCCAAGGAGGAGCTGCTGGAGACCAGCGATGTGGTCTCGGTGCATCTGGTGCTGAGCGACCGCACCCGGGGGCTGCTCGGCCCGGCGGAGCTGCGCCGGATGCGCCCCACGGCGTACCTCGTGAACACCTCCCGCGCGGCCGTCGTGGACCAGGCGGCCCTCGCGGACGCCCTGCGGGGCGGCTGGATCGCGGGGGCGGGACTCGATGTGTTCGACGAGGAGCCGCTGGGTCCTGAGCATCCGTTCCGTACGCTGCCGAATCTGCTCGGCACCCCGCATCTGGGCTATGTGACCCGGCGCAACTACGAGGGCTACTACCGCGACGCGGTGGAGGACATCGGGGCCTATCTCGCCGGAGAGCCGGTCCGCGTCCTCGTCGCGCCCTAGGGGGTGTCCGTCAGGGTGTCCAGGGCCATGACGGCGACATGGAGCCGGGACCGCTGGGCGCCGGACTCCAGGCTGCCGCCGACCAGTCGCTCGATGGTGTGCAGCCGCTGGTAGAAGGCCTGCCGTGACAGCCCGGCCTGTTTGGCGGCGACCGACTTGTTGCCCGCGGCGTCGAGGTACTGGCGCAGGATGGCCAGCAGGTCGCCGCCGTGCCGTTCGTCGTGCTGCATCAGCCGCCCCAGCTGCCGCTCCACATAGTTCTGGACGCGGACGTCGTCGCGCAGCGTGTACAGCAGCTCCGGCAGCCCGAGGTCGGCGGACACATGGAAAGGCCGCCGCGGCGTGCCGGACCCGATGGCGTCCGCGACCTCCTCGGCCTGCCGGAACGACCGCGCCACCTGGTCGAGCGCGGTCACCCCGGGGCCGACCGCGAGGACGGCTTCCTCGCCGAGCGTTTCCTCGGTGACCCGGCCGATGCGCTCCACGACGGGCTGCCACGCGGCGGCGAGCGGCAGGGTGAGCAGGACGCCGGTGCGGTCCGGGGAGAGCCTGCCGACCAGGGCGTGGATTCCGGCGCCGCGCAGGTCGTCGCCGACCCTGCTGTCGAGGTCGGCGCGGTCGGCTGCGTCGGGCCGGTGGCGAAGAGCCAGGGCGATGAAGAGGTGGCCGACGGTCGGCAGGCCCAGGGCCTCGACCCGGATGCGGGACTCGGTGCGGCCGAGGGTCTTTCCGTGCCGCAGCTCCAGCAGGGCCGACGCGCGGGCCTCCCGGTCCCACTGGGTGTGGCCGGTCATCCGGGCCAGGGTGAGGGCGGTCGCGGCGCGCCGCAGGATCAGGGTGTGCTCGGCGCCGGAGGCCGGGCCGGTCTCGTCGGGCAGCGCGACGAGGCGCCCCCAGCGCTGTCCGTCGTGTTCGACGGGGGCCACCAGCCAGCCCTCGGGGCCGCTGGGTGCCGCGTGGTCGGGGGTGGGCGTGGCGCGTGAGCGGCGCTGCCACGCCTGGAGCAGCTGGCCGCCGGGGCGGCCAGCGGTACAGACGATCATGGCGTGGTGCACCAGGTTCTCCAGCACCACCGACCGTCCCATCAGGTCGGCCGCGACCTGGACCAGCTCTTCGGGGCGGGCGCCGCGCAGCGTCAGGTCGGTGAACAGCTCGTGGACCTGGTGGGAGCGGCGCAGCAGTTCGCCCTGGGCGTCGAGGATCAGCGCGTGGACGGTCTGGGTGACCTCGATGAAGCGGATGCCGTGGGAGAGCACGATCAGCGGGAGGTCCCGGGCCCGGCAGGCGGCCACGAGGTCCGGCGGCACCTGCTGGTAGCGGCGGCCCAGCTCCACGACAAGACCGGCCGCGCCGACGTCGGCGAGCTGGTCGGCGTAGCCGCGCAGCCGGGTGGGGTCGTTGGGCTGGGGCATGCCGGTGGTGAGCACCAGCTCGCCGCCCTCCAGGAACGACGCCGGGTCCAGCAGTTCGGTGACGTGGACCCAGCGGACGGGGCGGTTCAGCCGGTCCTCGCCCGCCATGACCCGGGGCAGTCCCGCGGCGATCACGGGCAGCCGCAGTACGTCGGCGACGGTGAGCAATGCCATCCGGCCAGCTCCCTCCCTGCGCTGTGCCCGCCGGGGCGGGCGGATCTCTGGAGTCCCGGCGGCGCCCGGGGAGGCGGGGCGCCGGGACTCCAGGATCTCAGGGACCCCGGGTTCTCCGGGTCGGCAGGTACTCAGGGCCGTCGGGTTCTCAGGGACGGCGGGCGATGAGGTCGGCGACGGTGGCGATGGGCGAGGTACGGGCGCGCCCGCCCGCCTCGTGCCGGTCCGCCAGCCGGTAGGCGACGTACAGTCCGCGCACCCCGAGCCAGCGGAACGGCTCCGGCTCCCAGGTGCCCGGGCGGTGCCCGGTCCACGGCAGCCGGGTCAGCCGGGTGTCCCGCTTCAGCACCAGGTCGGTGAGGGTACGGGCGGCCAGGTTGGTGGAGGTGACGCCGTGGCCGACGTAGCCGCCCGCCCAGCCGACGCCGGTGGCCGGGTCGAGGCCGACGGTGGCCGACCAGTCGCGGGGTACGGCGAGGACGCCGCACCAGGCGTGGTCGACGCGGACGCCGGTGGTCTGCGGCAGCATGCGCTGGAGGGTCTGGGTGAGCTGGAGGATCGTACGGTCGCTGACCCGGCCCGAGTCGTCGGTGCGGGAGCCGAAGCGGTACGGCACACCGCGCCCGCCGATGGCGATCCGGTCGTCCGGGGTGCGCTGGGCGTACATGTGGCCGTGTGCGGTGTCGCCGAGGGTTTCCCGGCCCTCCCAGCCGATCTCCTTCCAGACCTCGTCGGGCAGCGGCTCGGTCACGATCATCGAGCTGTTCATCGGGAGCCAGGCCCGCCTCAGCCCCTTGAGGGAGGCGGTGAACCCCTCGGTGGCGCGGAGCACCACGGGCGCGCTGACCGTGCCGTGCGCGGTGCGGGCGCGGCCGGGCTCGATGGCGGTGACGGGTGACTTCTCGTAGATGGTGACGCCGAGCCGTTCCACCGTCTCGGCGAGCCCCCGCACCAGGGCGGCGGGCTGGAGCCGGGCGCAGTGCGGGGTGTACGCGCCCGCGGTGACCCCGTCGATGGCGATGTGCCGGGCGGATTCGGCGGGGGTGAGCAGGACGGATTCCGGCACCCCCCACTCGTGGTCCTGCTCGATCTTGTGCCGCAGGCGGGTGGCCTGGGCGGGGGTGCGGGCGACCCGCAGGGTGCCGCCCTTGACGATGTCGGCGTCGATGCCCTCGCGCGCGGCGACGGCGATGACCTCGTCCACGGCCTCGTTCATGGCCCGCTGCCAGTCGAGGACGGCGTCGCGGCCGTACAGGCGGGCCAGCCGGTCGCGGGCGCCGGGGATCAGTCCGGAGGCCCAGCCGCCGTTGCGGCCGGAGGCACCGAAGCCCGCGAATTCGGCTTCCAGGACCGTGATGCGCAGGGAGGGGTCGGCCTGCTTGAGGTAGTAGGCGGTCCACAGCCCGGTCATTCCGGCGCCCACGACGCACACATCGGCGTCGCGGTCGCCGGGCAGCGCCGGGCGTGGGGCGGGCAGTTCGGCGAACCAGTGGGCGACGCGCCCGTTGACCGGTGCCGTGGTGGCGGACATGGGGTCCTCTCGCGGTGTGGGGGAGACGGCCGGGAGCCGGGTCAGACGCCGAGCAGGCCGGGCAGCTCGGACAGGTCCTTGATCTCCTCGTACGGCTGGTAGGCGGCCGAACCGGGGAAGCCGTACCGGTTGACCCAGATCCGCCGCATGCCCTCGTACCGCTTGGTCGGCATGATGTCGTACTCCCAGCCCTGGGCGGTGTGGATGATGTCCGCCGGGCCCCGCCCGGTGGCCTTCATGAGGTATTCGAAGGCCTGCGGCAGCGGCTTGAACGCGCCCGCCTGCTCGGCGGTGAGGACGTAGTCCCACTCCACGCCCAGCTCGTCGACGGCGTAGGTGATCAGGTCGTCCTCGCTGTTGGAGAGGATGGCGATGTCGTACTCGCTCTTCAGGCGGCGCAGCGCGTCGGGGACCTCGCGGAACGGCTTGAACCGCTTGATGGCCTCGATCAGCGCCTCGCCGTCCTCGTCGCGGTACGGCAGGCCGTGCAGCAGCATGACGTTGTGCAGGGTGCGGCGGACGGTCTCCCGGTACGGGCGGTAGTGGTCCACGACGCCCTGGAAGCGCATCACGTACGCGTCGTGGTGGAACTGCTTGGGGTCGACGCCGTATTCGGCGAGCCGGTCCTTGACGATCTCGTGGGTGGCGCTCTGGGTGTCGAAGTTGATGAGGGTGCGGTAGCAGTCGAAGGAGACGAGCTTGCGCATGGAGGTTTCCTTTCGGGGGATCAGGTCGGGGTTCAGGCGCGGCGGCTGGCTTCCGCCAGGCCGAGGTCCTTGGTCTCGGGGGCGAGGACGATGCACGCCACGAGGCCGATGAGGGTGATGCCCACGCCCATCGCGAGGGTGCCGCGGACGCCGAAGTCGACGGTGAGCATGGGCAGCAGGAAGGTGCTGGAGGCGGAGCCGACCCGGCTCATGGCGGTGGCCACGCCGACGCCGGTGGCGCGCAGGTCGGTGGGGAACAGCTCGCTCGGATACACGAACTGGAGCCCGCTGCCCGCGGCCTCGAAGAACTGGAATCCGGCGAAGAGGGCGACGACCAGGAACGCGTAGTGCAGGGGCAGCACGATCAGGGCGATGAGGCAGATGTTGATGCAGACGAAGCTGCCGATGAGCAGCGGCCGCCGTCCGATCCGGTTGACCACGAGCAGCCCGACCGCCGTACCGGCGACCGCGATGGTGGTGATGAGCGCGCTGGCGCCGAAGGTGCTGCCCACCCCGAACGACTCCAGCATCTGCGGCTGGAAGGACCGTACGGCGAAGGCGGGCGCCACCTGACAGATCCAGAACACCGAACAGAACAGGGCGGGGATGCCGTAGCCGCGGCGGAAGATCTCCGCCAGGTTGCCCAGGCCCGAGCCGCCGCGCCTGGCACCGCTCTCGGCGAGCAGTTCCTCGGTGCTGACCTCCTGCCGGAGATGGCGGCGTACGACCTCCTTGGCCTCCTCCACCCGGCCCCGGGAGGCCAGCCAGCGGGGTGACTCGGGCACTCCGGTCCGGAAGAAGATGAAGATCACGGCGGGGACCGCGCCGGAGGCCAGCATCCAGCGCCAGGCGTCGTCGCCGGTGCCCATCAGCAGCCACCCGGCCCAGAAGCTGACGCCGTAGCCGACCCACCAGGCGAGCACCAGGCCGGACAGGGCCGGGCCGCGTATCTTGCGCGGCACCAGTTCGGTGGTCAGGGCGGAGGCGATGGGGTAGTCCGCGCCGATCGCGATGCCGATCAGCAGCCTCAGCACCAGCAGCTGCCACGCCTCGGTGACGAAGAACTGGAGGGCCGAGAAGACCACGAAGGTCATCAGGTTGAGCACATACATCAGATGGCGGCCGACGCGGTCGGTGATGGGTCCGAAGACCGCGCCGCCGATGAAGACACCGACCAGGACGGAGGCGGCGATCAGCCCCTCCCACATGGTGTCCAGGCTGAGCGCCGGGGTGATCAGGCTGAGGGCGACGCCCATGATGCCCAGCAGATAGCCGTCGCAGAACGGCCCGCCCATGGCGACGGCCACCATCTTGCGGTGGAAGCCGGTGACGGGGGCTTCGTCGAGGCTGTGGGTCGGTGCGGTGGCTTCTGGTGTGGGGTGTGAAGGGTGGGACAAAGACATGCTTGAGACTCCTGGGGACGAGGAGGAGGCGCTGAGGCGCTGGGCGATGCGGCACGCAGATGTGGCACCGGGCGTCAAGCATTCGTGCGGGGCGCGGCGGGGGCCGCGGGGTGTGCTGCCGGGAACGGGCAGGTGACGGGATGACGGATGGCCATCACCATGGTTCAGCCGTCCGGGACCGTCAACGGCCATCCTGTTCCATCGCGGGCTCCGTGGTGGACACTGTGTCCGACGGTCCGCCACGGGGGCTGCGCAGGACTTTGGTCCCGGACCGTGGCCTCGTACGGGACACAGCGTCCACAACGGCCGGCCGGAGCGGACACTGTGCCCGTTGCCTGGTCACGCGGGGGCGGCCAGGGTGTGGGAATCCGTTGCGCACCCTTCCTGACCTCGGGAGAACCGTCATGACACTCCGGTGTGAGCCCCCGGGCGGCGTGAGCGAGCCGTCGGGAGGCGGCCGTGGGTGACCGGCGTGCCCCGCTCATCGTCTTGTACAACGACCACCTGCCGTACAACCGGGAGCGGATCGAGTCGCTGGCGCGGACCGTGTACGCGACCGAGGAGGAACTCCCCGCGGCCCTCCCCGGTGCGGACACCCTGCTCGCCTGGTGGCCGCTGAGCCCGGCCGTGGCCGCCTCGTGGCCCGACGATCCGGCGAAGGCGCCCCGCTGGGTGCATGTGGCCGCCGCGGGGGTGGACCCGTACCTGTTTCCCGCGCTGACCGGCAACCCCGATGTGGTGCTCACCAACTCGCGCGGGGTGTACGACCAGCCCATCGCCGAATACGTCCTCGGGCTGATCCTGTCCCTCGCCAAGGACTTCCCCGGCATGTGGGACCACCAGCGCGGCCGCCAGTGGCGGCCGCGTGACAGCGAGCGGGTCGGCGGGCGGACCGTGCTGGTCTGGGGCACCGGGTCCATCGGCCGGGCCGTGGCCCGGCTGCTGCGCGCGGTCGGCATGCGGGTGAGCGGCGCGGGCCGCGTCCCGCGCGCCGAGGACCCCGACTTCGGCACGGTGCACGGCCCGGCGACCCTGCGCACCGGGCTGGGCGAGGCCGATTACGTGGTGCTGGCCGCCCCGCTCACCCCGGCCACCCACGGCATGGTGGACGCCCCGGTGCTGGCGGCCATGAAGCCCGGCGCCCGGCTGGTCAACGTGGGGCGCGGCCAGCTGGTCGACGAGCCCGCCCTCGTCGAGGCCCTGACCGACGGCAGGCTGGCGGGCGCCGCGCTGGACGTGTTCGCCCGGGAGCCGCTGCCCGCCGCCTCCCCGCTGTGGGAGCTGCCGGGGGTCATCGTCTCCCCGCACACCGCGGGCGAGGTGGTCCACTGGCGCGACGACCTGGCCGAGCTGTTCCTGGACAACCTGCTCCGCAGGGCCGAGGGCCGTCCGCTGCGCAACGTGGTCGACAAGGAACTGGGTTACGTCAGGTAAGTGGTGGCCACCGCTCCGTTTCGTCTCCGCTCCGGCCGGAAAGCCGCAGGGGACGGGGAAAAACCCAACGGCCCGCGGACGGAGGGAACGTGGCGCACACCACACCAGGTCAGGACAACGGCGCCGAGCGTATCCGGGAGGACGACACCAGAGGACAGGGCACCCCGCCGACCCGGCGGGGGCTGCTCTCGGTGACGGCGGCAGCCGGGCTCGGTCTGCTCACCGGATGTGGCGAGCAGAGCACCGAATGGACCAAACCGGCCAGGAGCCCCACGCCCTCCAAGGGCCGCGAGACCTCCGCCGCGGGCTCGGACAACAGGGCGGCCTCCCCGTCGCCGAAGCCGACCAAGCGGCGGCCCGAACTCCCCCGCGGCGGCCGCGATCTGTCCCGGTACCGCCTGGTGGGGTACTGCGGACTGCCCGGCGCCGCCGCGCTCGGCCGGCTCGGCACCGGCGACCTGGACCAGCGGGTCAAGGAGATCGAGAAGACCGCGCGCGACTACGCCGCTGACCGGGAGCCGCTGCCGGTGCTCGAACTGCTCGCGACCGTGACCAACAGCTCCGCGGGGCCGGACGGCACCTATCGCACCCGTGTCCCGGACGACACGATCCGCCGTTTCCACAAGGCGGCCCGGCGCCATGACGCGATGCTGCTGCTCAACATCCAGCCGGGGCGGGCGGCGGCGCTGGACGAGGTCAAGGCGCTGCGCAAGTGGCTGGTCGAGCCCGACGTGGGCATCGCGCTGGACCCCGAGTGGGACATGGGCCCGGGCGAGGTGCCGGGCGACACCTACGGCCACACCAGCGGCCAGGAGCTGACCGACGTGGCGCGCTATGTGTCCGACGTCGTGGCGGAACACGATCTGCCGGAGAAGCCGCTCGTCTTCCACCAGGTGGCTGTGTCCGTGGTCAGCGATCAGTCCGCGCTGCGCCCGCAGCCCGGCGTCGTCCTGATCAAGAGCGCGGACGGCATCGGCTCGCCGGGCATGAAGCGGGACACCTGGCGGCAGCTGGTCAAGGACCAGCCGGAGGGCGTACGCACCGGCTTCAAGCTCTTCTACGAGGAGGACGCCGAGGTCAGCCGGCTGATGACGCCGAAGGAGGTGCTGGCGCTGCGGCCACGGCCGGACTATGTGATGTTCGAGTGACACGCATGAGGCCGCCCCCGGCCCGTGAGAGGGGCCGGGGGCGGCCTCGTGTCGCGTCTGACGGCGCCGGGGTCAGGGCTGCGGCGCCGTGGGAACGGCGACCCGCTCGTGTTCCTCGCGCTCGCCCGTACCGGGCCGGGTGAAGCGCATCAGGACGCAGGCGCCCGCGTACAGCACCGCCACCACCAGCAGCAGGGCCTGGTAGCCGGTGACCAGTGCGAGGTATTCGAGGGTGCCGCCGACCAGCGAGCCGAGCAGGTTGGCGCCAAAGGCCGACGTGGGATCGGAGGCCGCGGCGAGGCGGTCGGAGAAGATGAGGTTGGCGCAGAAGATGGGGGCGAAGGCCAGCGCGATCGCGGCGGCCAGACGCCCGGCGAAGGGCAGCCCGAGCACCAGATGGGCCGGGATGAGCCAGGAGACGGCCAGGGTCGCGAACAGCAGGAGCTGGAGCGCCGTCTGGTTGAGCTTGCGGATCCGCCGCCGCACCTCGACCGCGGACAGCACCGCCAGCAGCACCCCGGCGAACACCATGGCGTTGACCAGCCAGGTGGTGCCGAAGTACAGCGCGAAGCCGATGACGTTCTTCGTCTCCAGCAGCATGAAGGCGGCACCGAGCAGGAACATGTCGGCGTATCGGACGGTCCGCCGCAGCTTCACACCGGTCAGCCGCACCGACCCCAGGGTCACCAGCAGGATCGCGCCCAGCACACCGAGGTAGAGGGTGGGAATGGTGCGGTGCAGCAGATACGGGAACGGATGGTCGTCGGTCGCGGCCTTCGGCACCGGCCCGGACGCCTTCCACGTGGCGCCGCAGGACTGGGCGGCCGGGGTGGTGCCGGCGACGAGGACCGCGGCCCGCTTGTTGCCGTAGTGGGTGATGCAGGGGGCGTGCCCGAAGACGGAGGTGAGGGTGCCGCCGAAGCGGTCGATGAGCCAGTTCTGCCGGTAGTAGTTGTACATGGCGAACGCGCCGCCGGGTGCCAGGTGGCGATGGGCCGCCTCGAACGCCTGCCGGGTGAACAGATAGCTCTCCAGGCGCAGATTGCTGGCCCCTGACACCAGGGTCAGGGAGTCAGGCAGCGCGAGGACGACCAGGTCGTAGCGGGCGTCGGTCTGCTCCAGGAAGGCCCGCCCGTCGTTGATGTGGACGTGCACCCGGGGGTTGTCGTACGGCCGGGCCGGGTGCAGGGAGGCGCCGATCTCCTGGAGCCTCGGGTCGATCTCCACCGCGTCCACGCGCCGGGCCCCGTGGGCGAGGGCGAGGGCGACGTCGTTGCCGTTGCCCGCGCCGATGACCAGCACCCGGCGGTGGGAGTTGCGCGGGGTCTCGCGGTAGGGCTGCTCGTACGGTGACCCCGGCTTCGTCAGCGCCTTCATCGGGGCGATGGACTGATGCGGAACACCGTTGGCGGCGATGTTGTAGTCACGGGCGGTCGAGTCCGACCGCTTGACCTCGATCTTGTAGTACGGCGACCAGGAGATGCCGGTGGCCGCCGACTCCAGGGCCAGCACCGCCACCATCACGGCCAGCGGGATCGTGTACCGGATGGTATTGCGCCGCCCGCCCAGCACCAGCATCGCCAGCGCCGCCAGCACACCCCACACCACCGAAGGGGCGCGCAGCCAGGACAGCAGCGCGAAGGACACCGAGCCGGTGAGGGAGCCGAGCAGGTCGAAGCGGTACGCCTCAAGAGACGGCAGCCGCCGGAACTGGTCGGCGGTCATCTTGCCGATGGCCGCCATGATGAGCGCGGTCAGCCCGAACAGCACGGGCAGGGTGACCCACTGCGGCAGACCGGTGGTCTTCACGGCGGTGAAGTAGATGACCTCGCCGCTGCTCTGCCGCACCTGGACCGGGAACTCCCGGACCAGCACGACGAGGACGGCCAGCGGGATGGGCGCCCAGCGGGTGAGCCACTGCCCGCGGCCGGCGGGAAGGAGGAATCCGAGGCCGATTCCGAGGAACGAGCCCAGGAGGATGAAGTTCGAGAAATAGCTCAGATGGACGATATTGGCGCCGGTCCACCGGATCAGCGCCAGCTCGACGAAGAGCATGGTGGCGCTGGCCAGCAGCAGCCTCGCGCGCACGTTTTGCGGTCCAGGGCTGTGCTCCATGTCGGCCCACGCTGTCATCCGACACGGGGCAGGTCGAGCACCAGCAGGGCGGTCCGACCGCCCCCGGAGCACATCTCACCTGATGGGCCCAACGGCCGGGCGGGGTGGCGGCGGCGCTGTTGCGGGCCGGGTGTCCGGAGCGAAAATGGTGGTGCCCGTCTCTGTTGTGCTTGTCCACCGGAGAGAAGGTGCACACCATGCCGAGGGGATCGAGCTCGAAGCGCGAGAGACAGTACGAACACATCAAGAAGGGCGCGGAGCAGCGCGGCGCGAGCGAGCGCCGGGCCAAGGAGATGGCCGCCCGGACGGTGAACAAGGAGCGCGCCCGCACCGGGGAGTCCCGGACCGCGAGCCGCGTCTCCACCGAGGACATGGCGCCCTCGCGGCGCGGCGGCCAGCGCTCGCACTCCGGGGCGCAGGGCCCCACCCGCGACCAGCTCTACGCCGAGGCCAAGCGCCGGAACATCGAGGGCCGCTCCCATATGACCAAGTCCCAGCTGAAGAAGGCCCTGGGGAAGTAGGCCGGTCCTTCGGCGGCGGCCCGGGGCCCGGGCCGCCGCCGTAGCTCCGCCCGTGCTTAGAAGGCGCCGCTGTACGCGTTGAGCGCGGGCTGGCCGCCGAGGTGGGCGTACAGCACGGTGGAGTCGGCGGGGATGTCGCCCTTGCGTACGAGGTCGATGAGCCCGGCCATGGACTTGCCCTCGTACACCGGGTCGAGGATCACGCCCTCCAGGCCGCCGGTGAGGCGAATGGCGTCGACGGTGGAGGCCACCGGGACGCCGTAGGCGTCGCCCGCCCAGCCCTCCAGCAGAGTGATCTCCTCGTCGCGCAGGTCCCGGCCGATGCTGATCAGCTCCGCGGTGTTCCGCGCGATCTTCTCCACCTTCGCGCGGGTCTCGGCCGGTTTCGCGGAGGCGTCGATGCCCAGCACCCGGCGGGGGCGGTCCTGCCCGGCGAACCCCGCGATCATCCCGGCCTGGGTGGAGCCGGTGACGCTGCACACCACGATGGTGTCGAAGAACACGCCCAGCTCGCGCTCCTGCCGCTCGACCTCGTACGCCCAGTTGGCGAAGCCCAGCCCGCCCAGCGGATGGTCCGAGGCACCGGCCGGGATCGGGTACGGCCTACCGCCCGCGGCGCGCACCTCCTCCAGCGCGTGGGTCCAGCTGTCCTTGACGCCGATGCCGAACCCGGCGTCGACCAGCCGGACGTCCGCCCCCATCAGGCGGGACAGCAGGATGTTGCCGACCTTGTCGTTGACCGCGTCGGGCCAGTCCACCCAGCTCTCCTGCACCAGGACGGCCTTCAGCCCCAGCCGGGCGGCCACGGCCGCGACCTGGCGGGTGTGGTTGGACTGCACCCCGCCGATGCTCACCAGGGTGTCGGCGCCCTGCCGCAGCGCCTCGGGGACCAGGTATTCGAGCTTGCGGGTCTTGTTGCCTCCGTAGGCGAGCCCGCTGTTGCAGTCCTCGCGCTTGGCCCAGATACGGGGCCCGCCCAGGTGGTCGCTGAGGCGGTCGAGCGGGTGGACGGGGCTGGGGCCGAAGAGGAGGGGGTGGCGGGGGAAGTCGTCGAGGGGCATGACGTGCTCCATGGGGCCGGGGACGTGCGCCGTGGTGTGTTCGCCGCGGTCAGTGTGGAGCCCTACCCCGTCGCACGACCGGCCTATGCGTGTAGTCCGTTGGAGTCGGTCGGCGCGCCCGTTCCACCGATCGCGGCGGACCATCGAAGCCAGTGCCCCTGTCCGTCCCACTCCTCCAGGGGAGCCGCGATCATGCCGCTGTACTTCGCCGACTCGTCCGAATCACTGGTCCCCGACGCGCACGCCGGTTTCGCCACCGCCCACGCCGCCCTCGTGGAACACCATCCCGGCCACGGATACTTCCGTTCCCGGGTCACCTCGCCCGCCCGCCGGGTCGGGCTGGTCTCCGGCGGCGGGTCCGGCCATGAACCGCTGCACGCCGGATTCGTCGGTGCCGGGATACTGGACGCCGCCTGCCCCGGCCGGATCTTCGCCTCGCCGCACAACCGGCAGATCTTCGAGGCCAGCCGCTCCGTCGCCGGGGACGACGGTGTGCTGCACCTGGTCAAGAACTACACCGGCGACCGCATCAACTTCGGCATCGCCGCCGAACGCCTCCACCACGAGGGCATCCGCTGCGAGCGGGTCCTGATCGACGACGACCTCGCCACCGACTCCGACGAGATCGCCGTCGGGCGGCGCGGCACCGGCGCCACCCTGATCGTGGAGAAGATCCTCGGCGCCGCCGCCGACGAGGGGCGCGGCCTGGACGAACTCGTGGCGCTCGGCGTCGATCTGACCCGCCGCGCCCGCAGCCTCGCCGTCGCGTCCGCCGCGCACACCACCCCCGCCTCCGGGGCCCCGGCGTTCGACCTGCCCGAGGACGTGCTGGAGTTCGGCGTCGGCATCCACGGCGAGCGCGCCGACAAGACCGTGCCGTACGCCCCGCTCAGCAAGCTGGTCGAGACCATGGTGGACCGGCTGCTGGCCGCCCTCCCCCCTGGTCCGCGGCCCCGGGTTCTCGCGCTGGTCAACGGGCTGGGCTCGGTCACCTCGCTGGAGCTGTACGGGATCCACCACCTCCTCGCCAAGGCCCTCGACGCCCGGGACACCGCCCTCGACCGGTCCCTGACCGGCACCTTCGTCAGCGCCCTCGACATGCGTGGCTTCTCGCTGTCGCTGCTCGCCACCGACGACGAGGTCCTGCGGCTGTGGGACGCCCCCGCCCGCACCCCGTCCTGGCCCCTGTGACCCCGACCGCCGGTCCCCCGACGCCGCAAGGAGCCCCGCGCCCATGTCCGTGAACCCCGCCCCGCGCTCCCTGACCCGCGCCACCGTCACCGCCTGGATGATGCGCTTCGCCGCCACCGTACGGGCCGTGGAGCCCGAGCTGACCGCCCTGGACCAGCAGGCGGGCGACGGCGACTTCGGTGCCAACCTCGCCACCGGGATGGACGGGGTGCGCCGCGCCCTGGACAGCCTGTCGGCCACCCCGACGGTCGGCGAGGACACCGCGGCGACGCCGCTCGCGGCCGCCGCCGGGGTCTTCCTCGACGACGTCGGCGGCACCAGCGGGCCGCTGTTCGGCCTGCTCTTCCAGGAGCTGGCCGACGCGGTCGCCGCGGCCGCGCCGACCCCGCCGGGTACCGGCGAGCTGGCCACCGGGATCGCCGCCGGTACGGCCGCGATCCAGCGGGTCGGCGAGGCCGAGGTCGGCGACAAGACCATGGTCGACGCCCTGCTACCGGCAGCGAAGGCGCTCGCCGACTGCCCGCCGACCGCCGACCCGGCCCGCTCGCTGCGGCTCGCGGCGGTGGCCGCCCACCGCGGTGCCCGGGCCACCGCCTATCTGCGCGCCCGGCGCGGGCGGGCCAGCTACACCGGGGACCACGCGGTCGGCGTCCCCGACCCGGGCGCCCTGGCGGTGGCGCTGCTGTTCGCCTCCGCCGATGGCGAACTGACCACCGTTAGCAGACTTCCCGAGCACCGGGGCGCCGAATACTGAGCTTCTGGGGAAGTTCATCGAATTTCGATGAATGCGGACAGTTCCGCAAAGGTGGGGTGTCATTCGCCACTACCGTGAATGGTCATGAGCGGGGCCACGTCGGGCAGGCGAACGGGAAACCTCGCTGGCTCGATCGAAACGGTGACCGGGAGAAGCAGTGCACCAGGACACCCCCACCCGTGTGACAACTCCGCAGTCCACAGCGGAACGACCAGCACGGGGTGAGGGCGCGGCCCGCGGAAAGGCCCGCGACGCATACTTCGACAACGCGAAGTACCTCACCATCGTGCTGGTGGCCTGTGGCCACGCATGGGAACCACTGACGTACGGCAGCCGGGCCTCGATGGCCATCTACCTCGTGGTGTACGCGTTCCACATGCCCGCCTTCGCGCTGATATCGGGCTACTTCTCCCGCACCTTCGACATGGCGCCCAGGCGGCTCCAGCGGCTGGTGACCGGCGTGGTCGTGCCGTACGTCGTCTTCGAGGTGGCGTACACCCTCTTCTCCCGCTGGGCGCAGGACAACCCGGACGAGCCGTTCAGCATGCTCGACCCGTGGTACGTGATGTGGTTCCTGGTCGCGCTGTTCATCTGGCGGATCACCACCCCGCTGTGGCTCGCGCTGCGCCATCCGGTACCGGTCGCGCTGGCCGTGGCCGCGCTCGGCTCGCTCTCGCCGGAGACCGGCGGTGATCTGTCGTTCCAGCGGACCCTGGCCTTCCTGCCGTTCTTCGTGCTCGGGCTCACCCTCCGCCAGGAGCACTTCGCACGCTTGCGCACCTGGCGGGCCCGGTGGATCGCGCTGCCGGTCGCGCTCACGGCGCTGGTCACGGCGTACGTCGTGGCGCCATGGTGGAACTCGGAGTGGTTCTACCACCGCAAGAGCGTCGCGGCCCTGGGCGGCGTACCGGAGTGGGCGGGACTGATCAGCACGCCCGTCCTCTTCGTGGGCGCGCTGGTGCTCACCGCCTGCTTCCTGGCCTGGGTGCCGGGGCGCCGCACCTGGTTCACGGCGCTCGGCGCGGGGACGATGTACGGCTATCTGCTGCACGGCTTCATCATCAAGTCGTCCCGCTTCGGCGGGTGGTACGACCATCCGTGGCTGCACACCCCGCTCGGCGAGCTGACGGTGACCGCCGCGGCCGTCGCCATGATCACGCTGCTGTGCACGGCGCCGGTGCGGCGGGTCTTCCGCGGGGTGGTCGAGCCACGCATGGCATGGGCGTTCCGGCACACCGGTAACGAGAAGTCCCGGAGCGCGGCCTAGCGGCCGGAATCCAGCGGCTCAGCGGCTCTCCAGCCGCAGACGCAGTTCACGCTCCTGGTCACCGGCCATCCGGCCCTCGTCCCGTACGGCGAAGGTGGTGGCCAGGGCGTCACGCAGCTGTTCCACCTGGCGGGGGCCGCCCTGGAGGTCGGCGGTGAGGGGCGCGCCCAGCGGGGTGGGGGCGGGCTCCCGCCGCACACCGGCCACCTCGAAGGTCTCGCTCCACACCGTGGGGTGCCCCTCGGCCTCCTCCCGCGGCGGGGCGTCGGAGTGCGGGCCGGAGGGGAAGCAGGCGTGGAGCACGCCGAACACGGCGTCGGCGTCCTCCTTGGAGTGCCCGCTGAGGGCCACCACGACCTGCGCGGCGGACTGTTCCGGACTGGCCATCGTGAACACCGTCCTCGTCATCCTGTGGGTTCGTCGGGCACCGGCGCCTCGGGGTGTACGCCCCCGCTGTGCCCCTTTCCGCGCCGGCGGGTGCCGGGTTCGTCCAGGTCGGGGACGTCTTCCGGGTGGTGGGGCGGAGCGGTGTGCGGTGTGCCGCCGGTGATGTCCAGCGGGTCCGGGCCGCCCTGGGCCTGCTGGTCGGGCAGGTCCCTGGGGATGGCCGGGGCACTCTCGCCGGGGGCTTCGGGTCGCCGGTCGTCACTCACGATGCGCTCCTCTCTCGTAGGCGGGTCCCGTTGAGCGGAAAGGGACACAGGACGCCCGGTACCCCGCACACGGACACCAATGCAGACATTGCCGCTCCTCGTTCGCGGGTGTGAGCCCCGTCACCGCGCGGCGGCGAATTTGGTCTGAACACAACCAGCGGCCGAGCCGTATCAACTGCCGTAGCGAACCCCGTCCCCTGCGTACGACCCCGTGCGCCCCACAGGAGGTAGCAAGTTGAGCCGGAGTCACAAGCGCGCCCCCAAGACAAAGATCATCATTGGGGCCGCCGCTGCCGCCGCCATCGCGGGCGCCGCCATTGTGCTGCCCAACGCCAATGCCTCGCAGGACAAGAAGTCCGAGGCCCTCGACGCCAAGCCCAAGGCGTTCAACTCCTCGTCCGCCTCGGACGCGATCGCGCAGCTCGCGTCGAGCCTGGGCGAGGCGTTCGGCGGTGCCTGGTACGACAAGGACCAGCAGCAGGTCATCGTCAATGTCATCGGTGACAACAACAATGTCGACGTCGCCGCGGTCAAGAGCGCCGGGGCCGTCGCCAAGAGCGCCAAGAACAGCATGAAGTCGCTGAAGGCGGCCGAGTCGACGCTCAAGAAGAAGGCCACGATGGCGGGCACCGCCTGGGCCATCAACCCCAAGACCAACAAGCTCCAGGTCACGGCGGACAGCACCGTCAAGGGCGCGAAGTGGGACACCCTCCAGTCCACCGTGAAGTCGCTGGGCGCGGACATGGCCGACGTCAAGCGCTCCGCTGGCACGTTCAAGACCTTCGCCGAGGGCGGTGACGCCATCTTCGGCGGCGGTTCGCGCTGCTCGCTCGGGTTCAACGTCACCACCGAGAGCGGGGACCCCGGCTTCCTGACCGCCGGGCACTGCGGTGTCGCGGCCAAGGAGTGGTCGGAGACCCAGGACGGCGCCCCGGTCGCCACGGTCCAGGACGCCACCTTCCCGGGCACCGGCGACTTCGCGCTCGCCACGTACGACGACGCCGCCACCAACGCCCCGAGCACGGTCAACACCGGCGACGGCAAGAAGGTGGACATCACCGAGGCGGCCGAGGCGTCGGTGGGCCAGGAGGTGCAGCGCATGGGCAGCACCACCGGGCTGAACGGCGGCTCGGTGACCGGTCTGAACGCGACCGTCAACTACGCGGAGGGCTCGGTCAGCGGGCTCATCCAGACCGACGTGTGCGCCGAGCCCGGCGACAGCGGCGGCTCGCTCTTCACCGAGGACGGCAAGGCCATCGGCCTGACCTCCGGCGGCAGCGGCGACTGCACCTCGGGCGGTGAGACGTTCTTCCAGCCGGTGACCACCGCGCTGGAGGCGGTCGGCGCCACCATCGGCGACGGCGGTGCCGGTGGCGGGGCCGCCCAGTAAGGGGATGCCGTTGAACGGCTGACCCTCATGCTCCGGGTGTCCCGCGCCGTTACCGCGGGACACCCGGGCGGGGCGTTTCCGCCCCCTCCAGTATCTCAGGACGTGTCAGCTGGTCAGCGCGCCAGGCCGGTACGTCAGGCCGGGCGCACCCGCTCCAGGGTGATCGGCAGGTCACGCACCCGCACCCCGGTCGCATGATGGACGGCGTTGGCGATGGCCGCGGCCGTGCCGACGATGCCCAGCTCCCCGACGCCCTTGGCGCCGATCGGGCTGAGCTGGTCGTCCTCCTCCTCGATCCAGTGCGCCTCGACATCGCGCACATCGGCGTGTGCCGCCACGTGGTAGGTGGCGAGGTCATGGTTGGCGAAGTCGCCGAAGTTCGGGTCGAGTTCGAGGTTTTCGTACAGGGCCGCCGACAGCCCCATGCACATGCCGCCGCGCAGCTGCGAGCGGGCCGTACGGGCGTTGATGATGCGTCCGGCGGCGAACATCCCCAGCAGCCGGTCGACCCGTACCTGCCCGGTGTCCGTGTCCACCCGCACCTCGGCGAACTGGGCGCCGAAGGCGTGGCGCGAGAGGTCCTTGCGGGCCCTGATGTCCTCGGTGGTGTCCGCGTGGGCCTCAAGACCGCCGGGCGGGATCTTACCCGACACCTCGTCGAGCCGCTTGGCCAGCGCCCGGCACCCCTTGCTCACCGCCCACCCCCAAGAGCTGGTGCCCATGGAGCCCCCGGCGAAGGGTGCCAAGCCATGGACGCTGCGGCCGATGTCCAGGGTGACCCGGTCCAGCGCCACGCCGAGTTCGTCCGCGGCCACCTGGGTCAGTGCGGTACGGGCGCCGGTGCCGATGTCGACCGCGGCGATCCGCACGGTGAACCGCCCGTCCGGCTCCGCGCGGGCGGTGGCCGCGGCGGGCCAGGTGGTGGCCGGGTAGTTGCCCGCGGCCACGCCGGTACCCACCAGCCAGCGCCCCTCGCGGCGGCGGCCGGGGCGGGGGTCACGCCCGGCCCAGCCGAACCGGGCCGCGCCCTCGCGCAGACAGGCGACCAGGTTGCGGCTGCTGAAGGGGTGCCCCGTCTCGGGGTCCACGGACGGTTCGTTGACCACCCGCAGCTCGACGGGGTCCATGTCCAGCGCGTACGCCAGCTCGTCCATCGCGCTCTCCAGCGCGAACATCCCCGGCGCCTCGCCGGGCGCCCGCATCCACGACGGCGTGGGAACGTCCAGCTGCGCCAGGCGGTGGATGGTGCGGCGGTGGGGCGCCGCGTACATCATGCGGGTGGCGGCGACCGTCTGCTCGCAGTACGCGGTGAGCCGGGAGCTCTGCTGGAGCGCGTTGTGCGAGATCGCGGTGAGCCGGCCGTCGCGTTCGGCGCCCAGCCGGACGCGCTGCACGGTCGGGGTCCGGTAGGAGACCATGGTGAACATCTGCTGCCGGGTCGCCGCCAGCTTCACCGGGCGGCCGACGGCGCGCGCGGCCAGCGCGGCGAGCACCGTGGGCGGCCGGGGCACCGCCTTGGAGCCGAAGCCGCCGCCCACATGGTCCGCCACGATCCGCACCGCGCCCTCGGGGAGCCCGAAGAGGGCGGCGAGCGTGTTCGCCGTCATCCAGGGCCCCTGGTCGCCGTTGTAGAGGGTCAGCGTGTCGCCGTCCCAGACCGCGAGGGTGGCGTGCGGCTCCATCGCGCTGGTGTGCTCGGGCGGTGTGGTGTACGTGGCGTCGACGGTGACCGGCGCCGTGGCCAGGGCGGTGTCCACGTCGCCGGTCTCCGCCCGGCCCGGGTATCCGGCGTTGACCGTGTCGGGGACGAAGATGTCCGGGTCGCCGTCGCGCAGGCCGACGTCGTACGGCTCCTCCTCGTAGGTGACGCGCACCGCCGCCGCGGCCTGACACGCCGTCTCGAAGGTGTCCGCGACGACGGCCGCCACGATCTGCCCGCGGTAGGCGACCTCGGCGGACTGGAGGACGGACAGCTCCGGGTCGTCGGTCGGGTGCAGCCGCGGCACACTGCCGCTGTCCAGCACGGCGACGACCCCGGGGAGGGCGAGCGCGGCGCCGGGTTCGACGGAGCGCACCCGGCCGCGGACGACGGTGGACTGCACGGCCACCCCGTAGAGGGCGTCCGGTACGGGGTATTCGTACGCGTAGAGCGCGGTGCCGGTGACCTTGTCGCGCCCCTCGATCCGGGTCACCTCGGCGCCCACGGTGCGTTCGAGTGTGGTCATCGCCCCTCCCCTGCCACGAGGTCGCGCACGGTGGCCGCGACGAGGTCCACGGCGAGGCCGATCTTGAAGGCGTTGTGCGGCAGCGGGCGCGCCGCGGCGAATTCGGCCAGGGCCGCGGTCCGCAGCGCGTCCTCGGTCGGCCGCTGTCCGGTCAGCAGCCGCTCGGCCTTGTGCGCGCGCCACGGCTTGGGCGCCACCCCGCCGAACGCGAGCCGGATCTCCCGCAGCGCTCCCCCGTCGTCGGTGGCGGCCACGGCGGCGAGGGACACCACGGCGAACGCGTAGGACCAGCGGTCGCGCACCTTGCGGTAGTGCATGGCGCCGGGCGGGGGCGGGGGCAGCTCGACGCCGGTGACGAGGTCGCCGGGCTGGAGCACGTTCTCCCGGTGCGGGGTGTCGCCGGGCAGCAGGTAGAAGTCGGCGAGCGGCACGGTGCGCGGGCTGCCGTCGACGCGCCGCAGATGGACGACGGCGTCGAGCGCGGCCATGGCCACCGCCATGTCGGAGGGGTTGGTGGCCACGCAGGCGTCGGAGGTGCCGATGACGGCGAGGTCGCGGTGGCTGCCCTCGACGGCGGAGCAACCCGTGCCCGGGGACCGCTTGTTGCAGGGCTTGGTGACGTCCTGGAAGTACACGCAGCGGGTGCGCTGGAGCAGATTGCCGCCGGTGGTGGCGCGGGTGCGCAGCTGTCCCGAGGCACCCGCCAGCAGTGCCTGCGCGAGGGCCGGGAAACGGGTCCGGATGCCGCGGTCGCCGGAGAGTTCGCCATTGGACACCAGGGCTCCGATGAGCACCCCGCCGTCGGGGCGGTGCTCGATGCGGTCGTACGGCAGTCCGGTGATGTCCACGAGCAGGGCGGGCTCGGTGACGCCGAGCTTCATCAGGTCCACCAGGTTGGTGCCGCCGGCCAGGTACACCGCCTCGGTGGAGTCGGCGACGAGGGTGGCGGCGGCCTCGGGGCGGGTGGCGCGTTCGTACGCGAAGGGCTTCATCGCACACCGCCCCGCACCGGCACGCCCCGGCCGTCCGGCCCGGCGGCCTCACGGATGGCGTCCAGGATGCCGCGGTAGGCCCCGCAGCGGCACAGGTTGCCGCTCATCCGCTCCCGGATCTCGTCGTCGTCCAGGGCGTCGGGCGCGCGGACACCGGCGGCCACGTCCTCGGTGACGTGGCTGGGCCAGCCGCGGGCCGCCTCGGCGAGCGCGCCGATGGCGGAGCAGATCTGGCCCGGGGTGCAGTAGCCGCACTGGAAGCCGTCGTGTTCCAGGAACGCCCGCTGGAGCGGGTGCAGATCGTCCGTGGCGGCGAGGCCCGCGACACCCTCGATGGTGGTGATGTCGCGGCCCGCCGCGGTCACGGCGAACACCAGGCAGCTGTTCACCCGTTCGCCGTCGATCAGGACCGTGCAGGCGCCGCACTGGCCGTGGTCGCAGCCCTTCTTGGTGCCGGTCAGCGCGAGGTGTTCGCGCAGGGCGTCCAGCAGGGTGACCCGGTTGTCGAGGGTGAGGGGCCGCTCGGCGCCGTTGACACGCAGCGTGAGATCGGTGTGAAACCTCTGAGCTGTCACAACCCTCACCATGGCACCGGGTTGGGGGCCCCGCATCTTCAGGACGCATCTTTCAAGTACGTGCCTTCAGGGCGCGTCCGGTGGCGGGGGCGGCAGCCGCAGATGGGCGAGGTCGTCGGGGACCGGGCTGCGGGGCCGGTAGAACGGCGGGGCCTGGTCGGCGGCGGGCGAGTCGGCGAGCCGGAAGCGGTCGCGCAGCCGGTGGTAGAACTCGGTGGGCCGCATCCGCACCAGCCGCAGCCGGGCCGGGGCCCGGTACGCCGCCACCCAGTCGCCCGGCTCCAGCACCCCGCGCAGCTGGCCGTCGATGGACACGGCCACCCGCCCGGAGTGCGGCAGCACCCGGATCGCGACGGCCTCGTCCATCGCGGCCACCACGGTGCGGTCGAAGGCGATGTGCGGGGCGACGGGGGTGAAGACGACCGCGTCCAGGTGTGGGGAGAGGACCGGGCCGCCCGCGGAGAAGCTGTAGGCGGTGGAGCCGGTGGGGGTGGCCACGATGACGGCGTCGGCCGAGTACGAGGCGAGCAACTGCCCGGCCACATAGACCGCGAGACCGGCCTGGCGGTCACGGGCCAGCTTCTCGAACACGACGTCGTTGAGGGCGGTGACGTCCAGGGCGACGCCCCAGCCGACCTCTTCGGGGCCGCCGGGCCGGATCTTCGGCGGGGGCAGCACCGGCCCGCGTCCGTACCGCAGCAGCGCGTCCATCCCGGCGGGCATGTCCAGCGGCCGCGACGCCCGCAGCGTGAGCATCATGCGCTCCTCGACCGTGGTGTGCCCCGCCTGCACGGCGTCCAGGGCGCGCGGCACGTCGTCGGGGGTGATCTCGGTGAGGAAGCCGACCCGGCCCACGTTCACCCCCAGCGCCGCGGCGCCGTCCCTGGCGGCGATCCGGGCCCCGCGCAGGAACGTGCCGTCGCCCCCGAAGGTGACGATCAGATCGGGATGCCCGGCCGCCGCTGACTCCTCCTGCGCGCTGCGCCGCGGATGGTCCCCGCGCCATACGTCGATCTCGGTGCAGGAGATCCCCCGCGCCGCGGCCCAGGAGTGCGCGGCACGGGCCGCCGCGACGGCGGTGGGGCGGGCCTGGTGGACGACCAGGCCGAGCCGGTTGACAGACATCCTCCTTCCCACCGTAGGGCGCCCCGGCGCGCGGTGCCCGGCGGCGGGCCGGGCGTGGGGGTTGATCTAGGCTGACGACAGATCCGCGGGGGAGCCGACGAGCCTCATCGAGTCAGGGAGGGTGCAGCAGATGACGAGTCCGAACCGTACCGCGCTGGTCGAGGAGCTGATGGGACGCTTCCCGGAGGTACCGCCGGAGGCGGTGATCAAGGAGGATCTGCTGCGCGGCGGCATGGCCTTCGACGAGTCAGCGCTCAGCGGCGGCGACGACGGGGACGTCAAGCCGAAGTCGTACTTCATCTTCTCCTTCGACCACCGCACCCTCCCCGAGCTGGGCGCCGCCGCGCTCAACCGGCCGCCGGAGGAGGTCGTGCTCACCGGCGGGCCGTACGGGCTGCGGCGCACCGTGGTGTCGGTGCGGGTCAACCCGGACTCGCCGTACGTGGTGCGCGCCGGGGAGGACGGGGCGCTGGGGCTGTACCTGGACGGGACCCGGATCGCGGATGTCGGCCTGCCGCCGATGCCGGACTACTACCGGCACACGCTGTCGAACGGCAAGTCGGTGATGGAGGTCGCGCCGACCATCCAGTGGGGCTATCTCGTCTATCTGACGGTGTTCCGGGTGTGCCAGTACTTCGGCGCCAAGGAGGAGTGCCAGTACTGCGACATCAACCACAACTGGCGCCAGCACAAGGCGGCGGGCCGCCCGTACACCGGGGTCAAGCCGGTCGAGGAGGTGCTGGAGGCGCTGGAGATCATCGACCGGCACGACACCGCCGGTGCCTCCCAGGCGTACACCCTCACCGGCGGCTCGATCACCTCGCACGTCGGCGGCCGCGACGAGGCCGACTTCTACGGCCACTACGCGAAGGCCATCGAGGAGCGGTTCCCGGGCCGCTGGATCGGCAAGGTGGTGGCGCAGGCGCTGCCGCGCGACGACGTCCAGCGCTTCCACGACTACGGCATCCGCATCTACCACCCCAACTTCGAGGTGTGGGACCGGCGGCTGTTCGAGCTGTACTGCCCGGGCAAGGAGCGCTACGTCGGCCGCGACGAGTGGCACCGGCGGATCCTGGACTCGACCGAGGTGTTCGGGGCGCGCAATGTGATCCCCAACTTCGTGGCGGGCGTGGAGATGGCCGAGCCGTTCGGCTTCACGAGCGTGGACGAGGCCATCGACTCGACCGCCGAGGGGCTGCGGTTCTTCATGTCGAACGGTGTCGTCCCCCGCTTCACCACCTGGTGCCCGGAGCCGACCACCCCGCTCGGCAAGGCCAACCCCCAGGGCGCGCCGCTGGAGTACCACATCCGGCTGCTCCAGACCTACCGGGCGACGCTGGAGGAGTACGGCCTGACCTCGCCCCCGGGCTACGGTCCGGCCGGGCCCGGCCGGGCGGTGTTCTCGGTCAGCTCCTTCATGGACAGCCTGTCCGCCGACGAGCCCGTGGCCGCGGCGGCCGAATGAGCCACCCCGTCCGCGCGGCGGCCGTACCCGCCGCGCGGCTGGAGCTGCGGCCGCTGCTGCCCGAGCACGCGCCGGAGATGGCCGAGGTGCTGTCCGACCCGGCCCTGCACACCTTCACCGGCGGCGCCCCCTTGGACCCGGCGGCCCTGCGCGCCCGCTACGAACGCCTGACCGCGGGCTCGCCGGACCCGGACGTGGCCTGGTGCAACTGGGTGCTCCACGCATCCGCCGAGCGGTGTCTGGTGGGCACGGTCCAGGCCACGGTCAGCGGCCCCGCGGCCGACCTCACCGCCGAGGTCGCCTGGGTGGTGGGGGTTCCGTGGCAGGGCCGCGGATACGCCACGGAGGCGGCCCGGGCGCTGGTGGGGTGGCTCACGGCCCGTGGCGTGGCCCGGGTCGTCGCGCATATCCACCCCCGTCACCGGGCCTCGGAGGGGGTCGCCCGCGCCGCCGGGCTCGCGCCCACCGGTCACCGGCAGGACGGCGAGGTCCGGTGGCGGGCGGTCGTGGCGTGAGGCACTCCGTGGTGGTCAGCCGACGTGGATGTGGGGGCGCCGGTTGCGGTCGGGTTCGGCCTCGCGGAGGACCTCGCGGGTGACGGGGGCCACCTCGCCCTGTCCGAAGAGGAAGAAGCGGAGGAACTGGGCGAGGGGGTTGCCCTCGGTCCACTCGAAGTGGATGTGCGGCCGCTGGCCGGTCTCGTCGCGCACCGTCAGCAGCATGGCGGCGAGCGCGTTGGCGACGGTGGCGCTCTCCAGCGTGAGCACCCGGTAGCGGCCGTGCATGACCTTTCCGCACACCCGCAGCTCGCTTTCGAACTCGGACGGGTCGGCGACGGTGACCTCGACGAAGATGATGTCGTCCTCGGGCGGGATGTCGTTGTCGGCCCGGATCTCCTGCTCCTTGTCACGGTATTCGGCCAGGTCACAGGCCTGCGGCTTGTTGGCGATGAAGCGGATCTTGCGGTGCGCGGTGTCGCGGATGAACCGCCGGGCCATGTCGTCGAAGGTGACGCTGGTGACCCGTAGCTCGAAGGCCCGGGCGGCCCGGGACAGCAGGGACACGGCGATGATGCCGCCGATGAAGCAGGCGCCGATCTTGACGCCGTCGGGCCGTTCGACGACGTTGGCGGCCGTGGTGTAGAGGAAGACGACCGCGATGGTCCCGAACCCGAGCGTCCAGCGGCGCTGCCGGGCGCGCCGTGCGGCGATGGTGACGGCGATGGTGGCGGAGGTGATGAGGACGAGGACACCGGTGGCGTACGCCCCGCCCTGGGCGTCCACATTGGCCTTGAACAGCCAGGTCACCAGGAACGCGATGAGGGTGAAGACGAGCACCATCGGGCGCACCGCGCGCGCCCAGTGGGGCGCCATGCCGTAGCGCGGGAGGTAGCGGGGCATGAGGTTGAGCAGCCCGGCCATGGCGGAGGCGCCGGCGAACCAGAGGATGGCGATGGTGACGGCGTCGTAGACGCTGCCGAAAGCGGTCCCCAGGTAATCGTGGGCGAGGTAGGCGAGGGCGCGGCCGTTGGCCGGACCGCCCGGCTTGAACGCGCTCTGCGGGATCAGCAGGGTGGTGATCAGGCTGGACGTGATCAGGAACACACTCATGATCACCGCCGCGGTGGTGAGCAGCTTCCGGGCGCCGTGGATGCGGCCGGTGGGGCGCTCCTCGGTGTCGCCCGGCTTGCCCTCGATGTGCGGCATGACGGCGACACCGGTCTCGAACCCGGACAGCCCGAGCGCCAGCTTGGGGAAGATCACCAGGGATACGGCGATCATGGCCACGGGGCTGCCGCGCTGGGCAGTGAGCGCGGCGGTCCAGTCGGTGATCACATGCGGCGCGGTGAAGACGTGCCACAGTCCCACGGCCACCACGACGGCGTTGAGCAGCAGATACGCGCCGACCAGGACGACGGCCAGCCCGATGGCCTCGATGAAGCCCTTGAGGAAGACCGCGCCGAGGAGCCCGATGAGGACGAGGGTGATGGCCACCTCGTGGCCGTGCAGCGGGTCGGTGAGGTGCGGGTTCTCCACCAGATGGGCGGTGGCGTCGGCGGCCGAGAGGGTGATGGTGATCAGGAAGTCGGTCGCGGCGAAGCCGAGCAGGGTGAGGACGAAGAGCTTGCCCTTCCAGAAGGTCAGCAGCCGCTCCAGCATCGCGACCGAGCCCTGGCCGTGCGGGCTCTCGACGGCCACCCGCCGGTACACCGGCAGCGCGCCCACGAGGGTCACCAGCACCAGCACGACCGTGGCCAGCGGGGAGAGCAGCCCGGCGGCGAGGGCGGCGATACCGGGCTGATATCCGAGGGTCGAGAAGTAGTCGAGGCCGGTCAGACACATGACCCGCCACCACGGGCGGCCCTCGTGCGCGCCCTCCGGTTCCGCGCGCGCCCCGGGCTGCCGCTTGGCGATGTCGGTCATGCCCTCCAGCAGCCATGTGCGCAGCCGCGCCCGCGGTCCGCGGTGCGCGGCGGAGCGGCCGTGAGGAGAGCCGGTCACGATGTGCTCCTGTCGGTGCGGCCCGGTGTGGCGAAAAGATTCAGCCATCGTGAGACTGCCTGGCCAGCGTATGCGCAGCGGCCCGTGCGCACCGGTCGGCGGCACCCGGCCGGAGGGCGCGGCTCATTCTCAGCGGACTCTCATTTTCGGCACCTACGGTCCGCCCCATGGACACCACCAAGACGGACCAACCGACCGACCGCACAGCGCAGCCCGCAGAAGCCGAAGAAGCAACGGCGGAGGGTGTCCCGAACGCTGTCTCCGACCGCAAGTCGCAGACCGAGGCTCCCGCCGGGAAGTCCACCGAGAAGTCCGCCGCGGCCCCGGCCACCGACTCCGGTGCCGACGCCGCCACCGACGACTCCGGCGCGGACGGCCTCGACGAGCCCGCCACCGCTCCGGCCACCGCCCTGGCGGCCTCCACCGGAGTGTTCTCCGGCGCCGCCGCGGTGGCCTCCGCGGGCCTGGGGCTCGCCTCGCTCACCGGCACCTGGCTGGGCACCATGCTCCAGGAGCGTGCGCAGCTGACCGGGCAGATCAAGGCCCAGTCCGGGGCCGCCGCCAACCAGATCGAGGCGGTCTACGGCACGCCGTGGCACACCACGGCCTTCCTCAACGGGCTGTTCGGGCTCGCGGCCGTGGTGATCGCCGCCGTGGTGCTGCTGCGGCAGCGCTCCGCCGCGTCGGCCTCGGGCGCCAACTGGGTCTCGGCCGTGGCCTGGGGCGCGGTGGCGCTCGGCATCATCGGCCTGCTGATCGCGGCCGTGATGGGGCTGGACGTGTTCACCCCGATGCCGAAGGTCCCGGCCAGCCCGGGTGGCGCGCCCACCGGCTGACCCGCGCCGACCGACACCCGACCGGACGAACCGGAACGCCTCGTGGGAGTGGTACTCCCACGAGGCGTTCCGCGTTCCGGGACGATGCCGCGTGGGTGGACGCGACGGTTAAGGCGGCCACATCGGGACACCAGAGGGGGACACCAGACGTACCGAGTCCCACGATCGGAGTTCCACGATGAGCGAATCCGCGGCGCGCACCCCCGGCACCCGGTCCGGCGAGGACACCAGAACCGCGGTCACCGTGCTCGTCGCCCTCGCCGCCAACCTCGTCATCGCCCTCGCCAAGGCGATCGGCGGGGTCTTCACGGGCTCCCCCGCGCTGCTCTCCGAGGCCGCCCATTCGGTGGCCGACAGCCTCAACGAGGTGTTCCTGCTCGCCTCCCTCAAGCGCAGTAAACGCGCCCCGGACGCCCAGCACCCCTTCGGCTACGGCAAAGAGCGGTACTTCTGGGCGCTGCTCGCCGCCGTCGGCATCTTCGTCATGGGCGGCTGCTTCTCGTTCTTCCAGGGCTTCGAGGCGCTTCAGTCGGGCAGCTCGGAGAGCCACACCGGCTATGTGGTCGGCCTCGGCGTGCTGGGCGTGGCCCTCGTCGCGGAGGGCTCCTCGCTGGTCCGCGCCCTGGTCCAGGTCCGCGGCAAGGCCCGGAAGGCGGGCCACGGCATGCTCACCGAGATCCGCACCGGGGACGACCCCACGCTGCGCACCGTGCTGGCCGAGGACTCCACCGCCTGTCTCGGCGTGGTGTTCGCCCTGCTCGGCATGTGGCTCCACATGCTCACCGGCGACGGCGAGTACGAGGCGGTGGCGTCGTTCCTGATCGGGGCGCTGCTCGTCTACGTGGCCTACCGGCTGGCCATGGAGTCGCGGGGGCGGCTGATCGGTGAGGCGATCGATCCGGCGCAGCGGCGGGAGATACGGCGCTTCCTCGACGAACAGCCGGAGATCGACACGGTCACCACGCTGCTGACGATGCGTCTGGGCACCGAGTCCACGCTGGTCGCGGCCCGGGTCGACCTCGTCGCCGGGCTCGACAGCGAAGAGGTCGAGGAGGTCCTGATGCGGGTCAAGGCCAAGATGACGGAGGTCTGGCCGCATGCCGACCAGATCTTCCTGGACGTCACGGACGCCTCCGCCAAGGACCGCGCCCGGGCCCGCCGGGACCTCCGGGCGCTCGACCGTGCGGTGGCCACCGAAACCGGCGCCGACGCCGAGGGCGACCGCTCCTGAGCTCCCCGGATTGGAGGGGGCTTTGACGGGTACTCGGGCGCGGACCTGCCCGGAAGAGCTAATCATGTTCGGAGGCAATACTCATGGGCTTGGGCGGTTGCATCCTCATGGTCGCGATCGGAGGCATCCTCACCTTCGCGACCGACTGGGACGGCAATGGATTCAATGTGCATTTGGTGGGCCTGATCCTCATGGCCGTCGGCTTCATCGGCATGGCCGCGTACGTCAGCGTCTACAAGCGCCGGCGGGTGGTCCCGCCGACCGCCGCGCCTCCGGTGGTCGAGGATCCCGACCCGCACCACCGTCACCACTACGAGATCTGAGGAACCGCACGGGCCTTGACATCGGCCTGTTCGAAACTGTCAGAATCTGTTCACCAAAGGGGAGTTGAGGCCGTTCGGCACTCCCAAGAAGCAACATAACCGAAGAGAAGGGGATCGCCATGGCGGTCACTCGTAGATCGTTGCTGATCGCCGGCAGCGCCGCGCCCATGGCGGGGACGCTCGCCACCGGCATCCCCGCTCAAGCGGCCACCCCCGCGGCCACCGCGTCCCGGGCGAGCGGCGGACGGACCATCCCGCTCGACAACGGCTGGCGCTTCGCGCTCGTCACCCCGGACGGGAACGCCGAGCCGGACGAGACCTACGAGGACGCCCAGCAGCCCGGCTACGACGACGCGAAGTGGCGTACGGTCGCGGTGCCGCACGACTGGAGCATCGAACTGACCCCGACCACCGAGCACGGCACCACCGGCGGGACCGGCTTCCTGCCCGGTGGGCTCGGCTGGTACCGAAGATCCTTCACGCTGCCGTCCGGGCTCGCGGGCAAGCGGATCTCCGTCGAGTTCGACGGGGTGTACATGGACGCGTACGTGTACTGCAACGGCAAGCTCGTCGGCAACCACCCCTACGGCTACACCGGGTTCGCCCTCGACCTCACCGACACGGTGCACACCGACGGCACCACCCCCAACGTCCTCGCCGTCAAGGTCCAAAACCAGCTGCCCAGCAGCCGCTGGTACTCCGGCAGCGGCATCTACCGCCACGCCCGCCTGGTCATCACCGACCCCGTCCACGTGGCCCGCTGGGGCACCTACGTCACCACCCCCACCGTGAACGAGACCCGTGCCACCGTCCGGGCCCGCACCAGCGTCGTCAACGCAACGGGCTCCGAGAAGCCGGTCACCGTCGTCTCCACGGTCAAAGATCCTGAGGGCAAGACGGTCGCCCACACCCGCTCCACCCTCACCGTCGCCGCGGACACCACCCGCGACGCCACCCAGGACATCACCGTCGACACGCCCCGGCTTTGGTCCCTCGACACACCCCGGCTGTACACCCTGGAGACCGAGCTACGCGTCGGAGACGAGACCACCGACCGCTACCGCACCCCCTTCGGCATCCGCCACGTCACCATCGACCCCGACCACGGGCTCACGGTCAACGGCGAGTACACCAAGCTCCAGGGCGTCGACCTCCACCATGACCTCGGTGCGCTGGGCGCCGCGTTCCACGCCGACGCAGCGCTGCGGCAGCTGACCATCATGAAGAGCATGGGCGTCAACGCCCTGCGCACCTCCCACAATCCGCCCGCGCCGGAGATGATCGAGATCTGCGAGCGGCTGGGCATCGTCATGCTGGTCGAGGCGTTCGACTGCTGGCGCACCGGCAAGAACCCGTACGACTACGGGCGCTTCTTCGACGAGCACAGCGAGGCGGACATCACCGAGATGGTGCGGGCCGCCCGCAACTCCCCCGCGGTCATCATGTGGTCCATCGGCAACGAGATCCCGGACTCCACCAGCACCGCCGGACTCGGCATGGCCGAGCGGCTCATCGACGCCGTCAAGAAGGCCGACGACACCCGGCCGGTGGTGATCGGCTCCGACAAGTACCGTTCCCTCCCCTCCCCCGGCTCCGCCGCCGATCAGATGCTCGCCAAGCTGGACGGGCTGGGCCTCAACTACAACACCGCTGCCTCGGTGGACGCGCTGCACGCCCGCTATCCGCATCTGTTCCTGTTCGAGTCCGAGTCCTCCTCCGAGACCTCCTCCCGAGGGGCCTACCAGGAGCCGGAACACCTCAACACCGGGGAGAACCACACCCCCGGCAAGCGCGAGCCCTCCGCTTACGACAACAACCTCGCCTCGTGGACCATGAGCGGCGAGTACGGGCTGAAGAAGGACCGCGACCGGAAGTTCTTCACCGGGCAGTTCCTGTGGTCCGGCATCGACTACATCGGCGAGCCCACGCCGTACGACGTGTTCCCGGTGAAGGCGTCCTTCTTCGGCGCCGTGGACACCGCCGGATTCCCCAAGGACATGTACTACCTGTTCAAGAGCCAGTGGACCAGCGAGCCCATGGTCCACCTGGTGCCGATGGACTGGACCGGCCACCGGCCGGGCGAGACCGTCGAGGTCTGGGTCTACGCCAACGTCGACACCGTCGAACTCTTCCTCAACGGCCACTCGCTCGGGGTACGCCGCTTCGACACCAAGAAGACCACCGACGGCCGCACCTACCTGGAAACCACCGAAGCCACCGGCGACGACAAAACCGTCACCACCGGCCCCTACCCCGGCAGCTACACCAGCCCCAACAACAGCGCCGGAAAACTCCACCTCACCTGGAAAATCCCCTACGCCCCCGGCGAGCTGAAAGCCGTGGCCCGCCGCAACGGCCGCACCGTCGCCACCGACACACGCCGCACCGCCGGACGCCCCCACGCCCTCCGCCTCACCCCCGACCGCAAAACCACCACCGCCGACGGCCGCTCACTCACCTTCATCACCGCCGAAGTCATCGACGCCCACGGCGTACTAGTGCCCGACGCCGACCACCTCATCACCTTCCACGTATCCGGCGGCACACTCGCCGGTGTCGACAACGGACGCCAGGAAAGCGCCGAGCGCTACCAGGCCAGCACCCGCACCGCCTACCACGGCAAAGCCCTCGCCATCGTCCGCACCGGCACCAAGCCCGGCCACCTCACCCTCACCGCCCGCTCAGCAGGACTGCGCAAGGCCACCGCCACCGTCCGCACCACCGGCGGAACATCGGCGCACGTCACCCCCACCCCGCCCTTCGCACCCGACCCGGGACCGGACGCGCCCGCCTACCCGCTGGCCGACGCCAGCTACTCCGGCGCACCCCGAACGCTGCCCGCCGCCATGCTGGACGGCGACCCCGCCACCGGCTGGTCCAACGCGTTCCACAAGCCCGCCACCGCGCTGCTGCCCGCCTTCGAAGGGGCCAGGGAGACCGACTGGGTCTCGGTGACCTGGGCCAAGAAACGCCGGGTCCGTCGCGTCGAGGTGTCCTTCACCCTCGACGCGACCCACACCCTGCCCGCCTCGGTCACGGTGTCCGCGTGGGACGGCCGCCGCTTCGTCCCGGTCCGCGGGGCGGAGGTCGCCTGGGCCGAGGCGTCGGGCGAGCCGACCGTCATCACCTTCGACCCGGTGCGCACCGCCCGGCTCCGGCTGGACCTGGTCAGCCGGTACCCCGGGGAGGCCAAGGGCGCCCAGCGGATCGTGCTGCTGGACGCCCCGGAGGTCTGACCGGCGGACCCCGGGGCTCCGGCCCCGGGGAACCGGCTCACCAGCCCGGGGTGTAGTAGCTGTTGTAGCGGCGCCGACGCGGGCGCAGGCTGATGGCGAAGCCGACGACGCCACCGGCGATGATCCACAGGCCGGGGCCGAACGCCCGCACCCGCTCCATGATGCCGTCGAGCGATGTCACGCCGTCCTGGGCAGCCTGGGTGCCCGGGGCGGTGGCGGAGTTGTCGGCCGAGCCGCCCGCCTCACCGATCCTGGTGCCCGGGATGGTCACGCCGAGCGCCGTCATCGCCTTGGTCACGGGCTGGAAGAAGGTGACCCCGCCCTTGGTGCAGTCGCCGCTGCCGCCCGAGGTCACGCCGAGCGCCGTGTTCCCGACGAAGAGCGGGCCGCCGCTGTCGCCGGGCTCGGCGCACACGGTGGTCTGGATCAGCCCGCTGACGCTGCCCTCGGGGTAGTTGACGGTGGCGTTCAGCCCCGTCACCTTGCCGGAGCGCAGTCCGGACGTGGCGCCGCTGCGGAAGACCTCCTGACCCACGGTCGGGTCGGCGGCGCTGGTGATCTTCACCTGCTGGTTGTTGCCCACGTCCAGGACGCTGTTCCGGGAGAGCTTGGTGTTGTCGTAGCGCACCAGGGAGAAGTCGTTGCCGGGGAAGTTGGTCTGCACCGTGGTGCCGATGCTCGTCTTGCCCGAGGTGTCCTGGAACCAGGGAGTTCCGGGCGGGCCGCAGTGCCCGGCGGTCAGGATGAAGCCGGTCTGGCCGTTGGTGACGTTGAAACCGGCCGAGCAGCGGCTGCCGTTGGTGAAGATCGGGGCGGCACCATCGGTCTTGGTGGCGAACGTCCCCGAGGTGCGCTGCATGTTCACCTCCTCACCCATCGGCTCGGCCATGCCCTTCATCCGCGACCAGTCGGAGGTGGAGACGGAGCTGTCACCCAGCACCATCACCTTGTTGGACTTCGGGTCGACCATCCAGGCAGTGCCCGCCACCCGGGGTGCCTCGCGCAGCGCCTTGGTGACGGACTCCAGCTGGTCCATGCTGAACCGCACCCGCTTGGCCCGCGCCCCGGCCCGGCTGACCTCGTCGGCCGCGTCCGCGTCGGTCACCGCGACCACCGGCTTGCCGTCCTCGCCCGTCCAGTTCCCGGCCGTACGGGACGCGCCCAGCTCGGACACCAGGCTGCTCCCGAGATCGGTTCTCGTGCCGTCCCGGCCGTTCTCCCCGTCCAGAACCTGCGAGGAGCCACCGCTCTCCGCCCCGTGCGCCGATCCGCCCGGTGAGGACTGGGCGACCAACAGCCCGCCACAGACCATGGCACCGACGGCCGCGTACCGTACTGCATGGCGCACGCCTCGCCGCGTGTGCTTCACCACCACGTCTCCTTACGTCGATCCAGCGCGTCGCCGACAACCAGAGCCAGGGCTCGGCCGGCAAGGGCCCTCCCTTCTCATACGGGCGGGACCGGCATCGCGCTCACCGCGGGGCGCGGCTGTTGTGACGCGGCGGGAATCGACGGGGCGGCCCGGCTACGCCGGGGCGGTCAGGGGCGCTCCGCAGCGCAGGTTCCACCGGCCGGACCGGCCGCTCAGCGCGGTGGCCGTGAGCGGGGCGACGTCCAGCCGCCAGAAGGTCCGCGGGGGCAGGTCCAGCGCGTGGACCAGGGCGGCGCGGATGACGGCGGGTTCGGCGACGGCGAGCACCCGCGTGTCCTGTCCGGTCCTCGACTCCAGCCAGGCGCCGGTCCGTTCGATCAGCTCCAGCAGCGATTCACCGCCGTGCGGTGCCGCCGCCGGATCGGCCAGCCAGGCGGCGACGTCCTCGGGCGCCTCCCGCCCGACGTCGTCCAGCGACCGGCCGCGCCAGCGGCCCACGTCGAGGTCGCGCAGCCCGGGCGCGTCCGCCGCGTCCTGGGCGAGGGCCCGCGCGGTGCCGCGGCAGCGCGCGGAGGGTGCGGTGAATGTCACATCGTGGTGCGGCAGGGCGCCCGTGGCGGCCCTGGCCCGGCGTACGGCGGCCGCGTCCGGCGGGGCGTCATCGAAACGCACCTGCCGCAGGGCCGCGTTGACCGCGGGCGCCAGCAGGGTGATACGCACCGCCTTGTCCCCCTTTTCCGTACCATCTGCCGCCGTGCGGGCGCCGATTCCGGCGACCGGGCCGTAGCGGCGGCCGGGTGTCGCGCGCTACGGTCTCATGGAAAACGACGGCGTGATGGAAGTCCGGTGAGAACCCGGCACGGTCGCGCCACTGTGTGTCCGGCGGAACGGTCCCGTGAACGCGGGCCGCCCGGCGGGCGAGTCAGACCCGGCGCCGTCGTACGAGTACCAACAACCGGGACGCGTGTTCCCAGGAGGTCGCCATGGCTCAGTCCGCCGTTCCCGCACCCAGCTCCCAGCCGGTGCCGGAGATCACCCCCGTCTCGCTGAAGGCGATCGCCCCGTGGGCGCTGTTCTTCGGTGTCCTGATGCTGATCCTGCTGTACTTCGTCGGCGCCGAGCAGGGCGCCACCGCCGTCATCTCCGGCGAGAACGTGCACGAGTGGGTGCACGACGGGCGTCATCTGCTCGGTTTCCCCTGCCACTGACCGCCCTCATCGCCTCAGTTCGAGCTGCACACCAGGGGAATCGACACAGCCATGAACTCCATATCCGTCCGGGCGCTGCTCGTCCGGGGCATGCTCGCGGGTCTCGCCGCCGGGCTGCTCGCGCTCGCCGTGGCGTATCTGCTGGGCGAGTCGCGCGTGGACGCGGCCATCGGATTCGAGGAAGCGCACAGCCATGAACACGGCGGCGCCGAACTCGTCAGCCGCACCCTCCAGTCCACCGCGGGGCTCGCCACCGGCGTGCTGATCTACGGCGTCGCGCTCGGTGGCATCGCCGCCCTCGCGGTCTGCTTCGCCCTCGGGCGCGTCGGGCGGTTCGGGCCGCGGGCCACCGCCGCGCTGGTGTCGCTGGGCGCGCTGGTGAGCGTGTATGTGGTGCCGTTCCTCAAGTACCCGGCCAACCCGCCGTCCGTGGGCGACCCCGCGACCCTCGACCAGCGCACCACGCTGTACTTCCTGATGGTGGTGCTCAGTGTGCTGCTGGCGGTCGCCGCGGTCATCCTCGGCAAGCGGCTGGCGCCGCGTCTTGGCAACTGGAACGCCACCGTGGCCGCCTCGGTGGCCTTCGTGACGGCGGTCGGGCTCGCGTACGCGTTCCTGCCCTCGTTCAACGAGGTGCCCCATGGCTTCCCGGCCACCCTGCTGTGGCAGTTCCGGCTGGCGGCACTGGCCGTCCAGGCGACCCTGTGGGGGGCCTTCGGTCTGTTCTTCGGGTATCTGGCCGAGCGGCAGCTCGCTCCGCGCCCGGCCGTGGCGTCGGGTGCCCCGGCGAAGGCGGGCGTCGCCCACTGACCGTCCGTCCCGTCCGCCGCACCCGGTCCGCATCTGCCGCCAGAGGAAACACCACCCGTGCCGATAGCACGTCCTGCCCGATTCACCACCCTGCTGCTGACCGGCGCCCTACTGCTGACCGGATGCGGCGGCGGCCCGGAAACCTCCTCCGGCTCCTCGGAGGAGAACGCCCCCGGATATCCGCGCACCGTGAGCAACTGCGGCCAGAAGGTCCGTATCACCGCACCGCCCCGGCAGGCGGTGTCGCTCAACCAGGGGTCGACGGAAATCCTGCTCTCCCTGGGGCTCGCCGACCGGATGTCCGCCACCGCCACCTGGACCGACCCCGTCCTGCCCGGGCTGCGCAAGGCCAACGCCACCGTGCCCCGGCTCGCGGACAACGCGCCCTCCTTCGAGAAGGTGCTGGACAAGGAGCCGGACTTCGTGTCCGCGTCCTTCGAGTCCACCCTCGGCAAGGGCGGGGTGGCCACCCGCGAGCAGTTCGAGAAGCTCGGGGTGCCGACGTACGTCTCCCCCGCCGACTGCACGAAGGACAACAGCGGGGACGGTGACGGCAGCCGCACCACCCCGCTGACCATGGACCACATCTACGGGGAGATCCGCGACCTGGCCCGGGTCTTCGGCCTGGAGAAGCGCGGCGACGCGCTCGTCGGCAGCCTCAAGGCGCGGGTCGCCAAGGCCACCCGGGGCATCGACGCCTCCGGCACCTCGGTGCTCTACTGGTTCGCCAACTCCGAATCCCCCTATATGGCGGGCTGTTGCGGCGCCCCCGGCATCATCACCCACGCGGTCGGCGCGAAGAACGTCTTCGATGACGCCCATGAGGAATGGCCGCAGATCAACTGGGAGACGGTGGCGGAGCGGAACCCCGATGTCCTGGTCATCGGCGACCTCGCCCGCAAGCAGGAGTCGGCCGAGACCGCCGCGAAGAAGATCGCGTTCCTGGAGTCCAACCCGGTCACCCGCGGGATGGACGCCGTCCGCCACAAGCGGTACGTCCTGCTCAGCGGGCAGGCCATGAATCCGTCGATCCGTACGGTCGACGGCGTCGAGAAGGTGGCCGCCGCGCTGCGCCGCTACGGCCTCGATCGATGAGCGGTGCCACCGATACGACGGGTCCGGCCCCGGTCCGCGCACGGCGGCTGCGGTATCCGGCGCTGTGGGCGGCCGGGGTCGCGGCGCTGCCGCTGTCGATCGCCTTCGCCATCACCATCGGTCCGGCCGACATCCGGGTCGCCGACGTATGGGCCTCGGTCGCGTCCCACCTGGGCTGGGGCAGCACCGGGCTGACGCCGATCCGCGACGGCATCGTATGGAATCTGCGGCTGCCGCGGACCCTGCTCGCCGCGGTGTGCGGGGCCGGGCTCGCGGTGTGCGGGGCGGTGATGCAGTCGCTGCTGCGGAACCCGCTGGCCGACCCGTTCGTCCTGGGTGTCTCCTCGGGCGCGTCCACCGGCGCGGTCGCGGTGGTGGTGCTGGGGGCCGGCGGCGGGGCGGTGTCCGTCTCGGCCGGTGCCTTCGTGGGCGCGGTGGTGTCGTTCGCGCTGGTGCTGGCGCTCAGCCAGGTGCTGGGCGGCACGACGGACCGGGTGGTGCTGTCCGGGGTGGCCGCGATGCAGCTGTTCTCGGCGCTGACCTCGTTCGTCGTGATGACGGCGGCGGACGCGGAGCAGACCCGCGGCGTGCTGTTCTGGCTGCTCGGCTCGTTCGGAGGCGTGGGCTGGGCCGAGGTGTGGACGGGGCTCGCGGTGCTGGCCGTGGCGCTGGTCGTGTGCGGGGTGCACGCGCACGCGCTGGACGCGTTCGCGTTCGGGCAGGACGCGGCGGCCACCCTGGGCGTACGGGTGGTCCGCACCCGGATCGTGCTGCTGACCGTCACCGCGCTGCTGACCGCGGTGCTGGTCAGCTCGGCGGGGGCGATCGGCTTCGTCGGACTGGTGCTTCCGCACGCCGCCCGCGCCCTGGTGGGCTCCGGGCACGCCCGGCTGCTGCCGATCACGGCGCTGACCGGGGCGGTGTTCCTGGTGTGGGTCGACACGCTGGCGCGTACGATGCTCGACCCGCAGGAGGTGCCGGTGGGCGTGGTCACCTCGCTGATCGGCGTCCCCGCGTTCGTACTGATCCTCTACCGCACCCGGAAGGCGGGGACGGCATGACGGGGGACACCGGAACCGGGCTGCGCGCGGAGCGCGTGGCGCGCCGCGCGGGCGGCCGGCTGATCGTGGACGGGGTGAGCCTCACTCCGGCGCCCGGGTCGTGCGTCGGGCTGCTCGGGCCGAACGGCTCGGGCAAGTCGACACTGCTGCGGCTGCTGGCCGGGGTGCTGGCCCCCGCCTCGGGCGTGGTCACGCTCGACGGGCGCCCGCTGGGCGACCTGCACCGCAGGGCGGTGGCGCGCCGGATCGCGGTGGTCGAGCAGGAGGCCGTCACCCAGTCCGAGCTGACCGTGCGCGAGGTGGTGGGCCTCGGCCGCATTCCGCACCGCCGCCCCTGGTCGGGAGTGTCGGCGGCGGACGAGGAGGCCGTACGCCACGCCCTGGAGCGGACCGGGCTCGCGGACCGGGCCGGGCAGTCGTGGCACACCCTCTCCGGCGGTGAGCGCCAGCGCGCCCAGATCGCCCGCGCCCTCGCGCAGGCACCCCGTGAACTGCTACTGGACGAGCCGACCAACCACCTCGACATCCAGCATCAGCTCGATCTCATGGCGCTGGTCGCGGATCTGCCGGTCACCACGGTGATCGCGCTGCACGATCTGAACCTGGCGGCGATGTACTGCGACGCACTGCTGGTACTGCGGGAGGGGCGGGTGGCGGCCGCGGGCACGCCGGGGGACGTCCTCACCGAGGATCTCATCGCTGACGTCTACGGAGTGCGCACCGCCGTCACCCCGGACGGGCCCGAAGGACGCCCGCACATCCGCTTTCTCACCAGGTGACCGGCGGCAGTTCACCCGGCGAGCGCACCTGCGGATGCACACCACCCCGATCACCGGGAGAGTCGGAGATGTCCGACATACACGAGCTGGTTGGGGTGCTGCGGTATGCGTATCACCGGACTTGGACATGCAGGACTCTTCATCGAAACCGCGGCGGGATCGGTTCTGTGCGACCCGTGGGTGAACCCCGCCTTCTTCGGCTCGTGGTTTCCGTTCCCTGACAACACCGATCTGGACTGGGCGCACCTCGGGCGGTCCGCGGACTATCTGTACGTCTCCCATCTGCACCGGGACCACTTCGACGCACAGAATCTGCGCCGCAACGTGCGCAAGGACATCACGGTGCTGCTGCCCGCCTTCGCCACCGACGAGCTGGAGCGTGAGCTGCGCACACTCGGGTTCACCCGGTTCCTGCGCACCGAGAGCGGAAAGCCCGTCGAGCGCGACGGCCTGCGCATCATGATCACTGCCCTCACCGGCCCGGGTGACGGCCCCATCGGCGACTCCGCACTCTCCCTGGACGACGGTCGTACGGTGCTGCTGAACCAGAACGACGCCCATCCGCTGGACATCGCGGCCATCCGTGACTTCGGCGAGGTCGACGCGTACTTCGTGCAGTTCTCCGGGGCGATCTGGTACCCGATGGTCTACCAGCTGCCGGACTCCGCGAAGCGGGAGTTCGCCGCCCGCAAGCGGCAGGGCCAGTTCGACCGCGCGCTGCGCTACATCGACGCGGTCGAGGCGGCGCATGTCTTCCCCAACGCGGGCCCGCCGTGCTTCCTCGACGACGCGCTCTTCGAGTACAACGGCACCGGCCGCGACGGGGAGTCCATCTTCACCGACCAGCGGGAGTTCCTGGCCCAGCTCGCACGGGAGCGGCCGGACGTCTCGGCGCATCTGCTGCTGCCGGGCACGGTCGCCGAGCCGGAGGACACCGCCTGCAAGCTCACCCACCGCCACACCGACAAGGAGATCGACCGCATCTTCGGCGACAAGCGCGCCTATCTGCGCGACTTCGCCCGCCGTCAGCGGCCCGCCCTCGCCGCCGAACGCGCCTCGCGCACCCCCGCGCTGCCGCGCAAGCGGCTGCTGGCCGAGCTGAAGCAGTGGTGGGAGCCGCTGCTGTCGCGCGCGGACCACATCTGCACGGGCGTCGGCGGCCCGGCCCGGCTGGATGTGGGCGACATCCCGATCGTGATCGACTTCCCGGCGCGGGAGGTGCGGGAGTGGAACGGCGAGCGCTGCCGCTACACGCTGTCCACCACGGGCGACCTGGTGGCCACCAACGTCGTCAAGCGCGAGGTCGACTGGTCCAACAGCCTGCTGCTGTCGATGCGGTTCACCGCCAGCCGGATCGGGCCGTACAACGAGTTCCTGTACGTGTTCTTCAAGTGCCTTTCCATGGAGCGCATCGAGTACGTCGAGAACTACTACGCCTCCGGTGAGGACGACGGCCAGGACATCGAACTCGACGGCTGGCGGATCCAGCGCCGCTGCCCCCATCTCCGCGCCGACCTGGGCCGGTTCGGGCAGATCGAGGGCGATGTGCTCACCTGCACCCTGCACGGCTGGCGCTACGACCTGACCACGGGACGCTGTCTGACGGCCGACGGCCACGATCTGCGCGCCACCCGGTGCGAGAATCCGTGAGACGGGCGGGACTCCTGTGCGTATGGGCTCATGAACCCCACCGAAGGAGTCCCCCATGGCGCGCAGAAGAACCCTCGGCCGTCCGAAGAAGCTGATCCTGCTGATCGGCGCGGTGGCGCTGGCCGGTGCGGGAGCCGGGGTGATGGCGACCAGCAGTAGCGCCGGCACCACGGCTTCCAAGAACACGGTCAAGGCGGAGTCCACCGCGTGCGACGGACTGGCCCAGGCGCTGGCCAACAACGAGAAGTTCATCGCGGACCAGCGGGCGAACCCCGATGCCCAGTCGGACGCCCGGATCGCGAACCGGCAGGCGGTCGTCGAGGAAATCAAGCGGAAGCAGCAGGCGTCCGGATGCGCGGTGGGCGAGAGCGCCGCCACGTCCTCGCCGGGCGGCGGGAGCGCGGCCGAAGACACGACGGCGGCCGATGACGAGGCGGCCGACGACACGGCCGCCTCCGGGGGCGCCGCCGGCGATGTCGTCTGCGCGGGCTCGACGGTCACCCTGTCCGGCGAGGACGGGGCACCGGCGGCCTCCAGCAATCAGTTCCCGGCCGGCACCAAGCTCAAGGTGACCAATCTGGACAACGACAAGTCCACGACCGTCGCCGTCACGTCGACATCGGGCAGCTGCGCCCTGCTGAACAACGCCGCGTTCGAGCAGGTCCGTGAGCCCGGCAAGAACCTGATCCGCAACGCGCGCATCGAGCGCGTGGGCTGAGACCGCACCGGCACGGGGCCGGGGCGCGGCCATCGCTCCCCCGGCCCCGGCCGCCGCTCACCGCGCCTGGTCGGTGGCCTTGCCCCGGCGCGCGGCCACGGCCGCGAGCGCCTGCCAGGCCGCCTCCGGGTGGCAGGTCTCCTCCGGGTCGCCGTTGAACGGATCGAGCAGCACGGACTCGGCGCCCAGGCGGCGCAGTTCCTCGATGTCGTCCATGACCTGGTCGATCGTGCCCTGACCTGCCGGGCGTTCGGGGCCGGTGACCGGCTCGTCGGTGAGCTTCAGCACCACGCGCGGGGCCAGCCCGGGCACCGGTCGGCCCAGCTCGTCCGCGATGCCCTTCATCCGGTCCAGCGCCTCCCGAAGCCAGTCGAGGGTGAACCGGATGGGATGCCACGCCTGGCCGTGCCGTACCGTCCGGCGCAGCGCGGCGTCGCTGTTGCCGCCCACCCAGACCGGGATCTCCCCGCTGCGGTAGTCCGCGTCGTTCTCCCAGGCCGTACGGATCGTCCGAAGGGCCTCGTCGGTCAGCTTGCCGCGCCGCTCGAACTCCACGCCGAGCGCCTCGTATTCCTGCTTCGCCCATCCCACGCCGACGCCGAGGACGAGGCGTCCCCCGCTGAGCTGGTTGAGGTTGGCGGCCATGCGGGCGATGAGCAGCGGATGCCGGTACGGGGCGACCAGCACGGTCGTCCCCAGCCGCACCCGGTCGGTGATCCCGGCCAGCCAGGAGAGGGTGGTGAAGGGCTCGTAGAACGGGGCGGGATACTGCTCCGCCACATCGGGGGTGACCGCGACATGGTCCGAGACCATCAGCAGGTCGTACCCCAGTCCCTCCACGGTCCGCGCCCACTGACGCAGGACATCCGGCCGGGTGCCCGGGCCGAAATTCGGAACGTTGACTCCTATATCCATGCCGTCACCCTAGGCAATGATCATGACGGCGCACCCACCACCCCGTTACCCTCCCGCGCGGCCCGTCGGTCAATGAGGAGTTGCGCCGCCGGTCCCAGGCCCGTCTGTTACAGGCG